>NZ_JVPL01000320.1:0-144560 GCF_001054655.1 Bacillus sp. 220_BSPC | reverse complement strand
CCGGAGACGTTTACGTCAAGGAGGCTTGGCAGACAGTCGGCGGAAAGGGAGGGGGTCTCTGGAATCAACTGGAATGAGATTTTAAGAAAAAACCGTAGGCTGGCTCATCCCGAACCAAGTTTAAGACGAGGTGATCCTAGAGTTTTTTTACAGTAACCCTTAAAGAATGGAAGAAATTTGCGACACTCCTGCCGAATAACTGGCTAGTCGAGAGCCCGGAGACGTTTACGTCAAGGAGGCTTGGCAGACAGTCGGCGGAAAGGGAACGGATTTCTGGAATCGACTGAAATGAGATTTCAGAAAAACAGTAGGCTGGACACACCCGAACCAAGTTTAAGACGAGGTGATCCTAGAGTTTTTTTTACAGTAACCCTTAAAGGATGGAAGAAATTTGCGACACTCCTGCTGAGTAACTGGCTAGCCGAGACCCCGGAGACGTTTACGTCGAGGAGGCTTGGCAGACAGTCGGTGGAAAGGGAGCGGATTTCTGGAAACGACTGGAATGTAATTTAAGGAAAGTCCGTAGGCTAGACTCATCCCGAACCAAGTTTAAGACTTTGTGATCCTTTATGCTCTTAAATTCCAGTGATCTTTATTGCCTTTTTGGTAGGGATCGATCGGTTGAATAAAAGGATACTAGAGGACTGGTTTTATTAAGTGGAACAATAATGAAAAAACCCCTTCCGATTGTGGAAAGGGTTTAATTTCGTTCAATTTTTAATTATCCTTCTACAATCGAGTAAGTCCCTTCACCACCATGGATTTCAAGGAACATGTTCATCAGGGATTTCGTTAGCTGATCTGCTTCCGTGATTGGAGTATTGGGTTGTAAATAAATGATTTGGATAGCCTTTTTCGTTTCTTCGGTGACTTTCGTGCGTTCTGAATCAACGTAAGGACTTCCGAATGCGCCAGCATGATCGGCTGAGGTAATCATATTTTCCATGGAATTCAAGCGGCCGTTCAAACCGTCATACCCATCTGACCCCTCGCCAATCTTAATCGAGATGTCTCCTGTTAATTTTTCAGCATCATAAATGCCGATCGGAACTTCATATAACAGTGAGAAGAAGTTATTCAAATCGATGGCGGAATGGATGGGTGTCAAGTAATTCTGTTTTTTCACGCGGCGGTATAGGGCTTCCACGGAGGGACGATACCGTGACGGGTTCGTTCCTGTAGCCTTGAAAATTTCCCGCCACACTTTAATGCCGGAAAAGTCGGTCAATTCCTTTTCTTCAAGGTCGAAGAAAAGAGCTTCCTGAAATAGTTGAAGTCTTCCTTTCACCATTTGCGGGGAGGGACCGACTTCGATGTTTTCATATGTAATGACCCCGACTTTGAATTCAGGGATTTTACTGCTAAGATTAGCTGATACGGTAATTTCCAACCGTTTCACCTCCAAAAATGATTGCAATTAGTTTATCATAGATAGCAATGGTTTGAAATGGATTCAAGCTTCAATGGGAATACTGAATGAACGTAGGTGATTAATATGGATATGAACTCATTCAAGCAAGAAGTGATTTTATATAGTAAGGAAATCGGCATCGATAAAATCGGCTTTACATCGGCTACGGCTTTCACCGAACTGAAAGGTCGGCTGATACGTCAACAGGAACTGGATTACCAGTCAGGGTTTGAAGAAGCCGATATAGAAAAAAGGGTAAGGCCTGAATTGATATTCGATAAACCGCAATCCATCATTTCGATTGCGCTTGCTTATCCTTCGAAATTGAAGGATGCTCCGCAAAGTACAAAAAGTGAACGCCGCGGGATCTTTTGCCGGGCGTCTTGGGGAACGGATTATCATACCGTTCTCCGTAATAAATTGCAGTTACTTGAGAATTTCATTAAAGATAAAGTGCCAGGGGCAATGATGAAGTCCATGGTTGATACGGGTGAGTTATCGGATAGGGCAGTGGCTGAGCGTGCAGGTATTGGCTGGAGTGCAAAAAACAGTATGATCATCACACCGGAATTCGGGTCTTATGTATACTTGGGAGACATGATAACCAACCTGCCATTTGAACCGGATAAACCGATGGAAGATCAATGCGGGACATGTAATAAATGTGTCGATGTTTGCCCGACTGGAGCGCTCGTTCAGGGCGGGCAGCTAAATTCCAAGCGTTGCATTGCGTTCTTAACACAGACAAAAGGTTTCCTTCCGGATGAGTTCAGGACGAAAATAGGCAATCGTTTGTATGGATGTGATACATGCCAGACCGTTTGTCCGAAAAACAAAGGAATGGATTTTCATTTTCATGAAGAGATGGAACCCGACCCCGAGCTGGCGAAACCACTGTTAAAACCCCTGCTTACGATTTCAAATCGGGACTTCAAAGAGACATACGGCCATGTATCCGGCTCTTGGCGCGGTAAAAAGCCAATCCAACGAAATGCCATTTTAGCATTGGCCCATTTCAAAGATGAAACGGCATTGCCTCTATTGATACAGGTCATGAAGAATGATCCGCGGCCCGTCATCAGGGGGACGGCGGCCTGGGCAGTTGGGAAAATTGGCCGGGAGCAGGCTGTTTCCGCATTGGAAGAAGCTCGAATGAAGGAAAAGGATGAAGAGGTATTGGCGGAAATTGAGAAAGGACTGCAGTTTACCTTGGAAACAAAATAATATTTAAAATGCAGCCGCCTCGTAAATATAACGGGGCGGCTTTTTTGCTTAAGATATTCCGGTAGCTTCAAGGAAAATCTATATAAGAAGTTTCATTATGGGTAAGGATTGAAACTCCCGCATTTATGAAGTTGTGTTTTTGTCCATGCCCTCGTACATACACATTAGCATAGATGGTAAGAAGGAGGGCATGAACTTGAGGGAACAATTGCAACGCCTTTTACAAGAAAGAGTGGAGTTTTATACTTCAGATGATCTAGAACGGGGTGAAAGGAAGTTACATTTGAAGAAGGAAATGATGAGGAACCGCGCTGCCGAAATTGTTCGGGTGAATGCGGCAGGCAAGGTACATTCGAAGAGAAAGGAAGACAGGGATACAGTCCTGACCTATCATGTCCATCTGCAATATTTATTGAAACAGGAAGATTCATTTTATATAGAAGAAGAAATGGAAGAAAGGGAGGCACGGTTTCGAAATGGGTATATAGTGGATGAAATTGAGTTGATTCCCAGCTTTGAAACCGAAGAGGTACCGCCAAAATGTGATCCAGGCGCAGATCGTCTCGCATATAAGTATGATCGAATGAAGGCCGTTCAATATGCCGAGCGTTGGTGGAATGAATTTAATCCGGCTTATTATAAATTCACCGATGATTGTACGAATTACATTTCACAATGTTTACATGCAGGGGGAATACCGATGTGGGGGGCGCCAAATAAAAATAAGGGCTGGTGGATAAGGGGGAAAAGCTGGAGTTATACATGGACGACAGCCCATTCTTTATATCATCTGCTTAAAGCCGGGAATGCCATCAGGACAAAGCAGGTGGAGTCGGCCAAGGAATTGAATTTGGGCGATATCCTCTGCATAGATTTCGAAGGGAACGGGCGGTTTGACCATAACTTGATTGTAACGGCGAAGGATCAGGACGGGATGCCGCTTGTGAATGCACATACGATGAACAGCCGTCACCGATATTGGACGTATGAGGATTCAACCAGATATACACCGAACATCGTTTATAAATTCTTTGTGATTTTGGATGGAGGGTGATTGGTTTTTAGTCTTTTTTGTTTAATGCTATAATTAAGGTGAAGTTCAAACTAGAGGTGAAAATGAAGTGTCAATACATGTAGTTTTATATCAACCACAGATTCCAGCAAATACAGGAAATATCGCAAGAACATGTGCAGGGACGGATACGTCTTTACATCTCATTCGCCCGCTCGGTTTCTCGACGGATGACAAACAGCTCAAACGGGCCGGGCTCGATTACTGGGAGAATGTAAAGATCCATTATTATGATTCGTTAGAAGAGTTTTTTGAAAGAAACGCCGGCGGTGAATTTTATTACTTGACGAAATTCGGGGAGCAGCCGCATTCGAGCTTCGATTACAGTGATCAAGACAGTGAGATATTTTTCATTTTTGGCCGTGAAACGACGGGTCTCCCGAAAGATCTGATCCAAGAGAATATGGATCGGTGCCTGCGGATTCCAATGACGGATAAAGTACGTTCCCTTAATCTGTCGAACACGGCAGCCATCTTGGTTTATGAAGCACTTAGACAGCAAAATTACCGTGAATTGGATTTGAAAACAAAAGGTTGAGTTTCATCAATACTGTCATCGGGGGCATTTCAGCCCCGATGATGGATACTTTACATATTCTTTAGGGGTGGGAGCATTGAATAACATTATTGAGAAGATTTTAGATCACCGTTCCATTCGTTCTTTTGAGGACAAGTTATTGTCTGGGGAGCAAATCAATACGATTGTGGAATGTGCCCAAGCTGCATCGACTTCAAGTTATATTCAAGCGTATTCAATCATAGGGGTAACCGACCCGGAAAAGAAAGCCAAGCTTGCCGAACTTGCCGGACCACAGTCATATGTAGAGAAGAATGGACATCTATTCGTCTTTTGCGCCGATTTATATCGCCAGGATATGGTTTCCGAAATGGAAAACACGGACCTGTCCGAATCGATTGAAAGTACCGAGAAATTCATGGTTGCCTGTATTGACGCGGCTCTAGCGGCCCAAAATGCAGCATTGGCGGCAGAATCGATGGATCTAGGCATTTGCTATATAGGCGGGATCCGCAATAATCTCCCGGAAGTGTCAGCGATTTTGAATATACCGCATCGTGTTATACCATTATTCGCTCTAGCGGTCGGATATCCGAAAAACCGTTCGGATAAAAAGCCGCGTTTGCCGTTGTCCAATATCTATCATGAAAATGGATATCAGGAGGATAAGCAAGAGTTCATCGGACAACTTGAAGAGTATAATGAAACGATTTCCAGTTATTATGAGCTACGGACTAACGGTAAACGAAAAGACACCTGGACCGGGCAAATGGCAGGAATGCTTGGAAAGAAAAGCAGGCTGTACATGAAAGATTATGTTGAGAAGCAAGGATTTAAGAAACATTGATTAATGAATACGGCCTATTAGGAATATTCTTGCCAAAGTCCTGAGTATGAGCCAAACCTAAAGATCCCGGAAGTGTCCCCGGGGTCTTTACTGTGTTCATTTGTCAGTCGGTAATACGGACCGGCCCCAAAAATGCTGTCAGAATTTCTTCTTATATGCCCATGAAATTACCATTGACAATATATTTAGATAGAATTATAGTAATTAAGTAGTGGATAATGATAATCATTTTCATTTGAGTTTTTACTTACCTATTTTTTCAGTAAATGGAGGTTAAAAAATGGTTCGCCTATATACAGAGAATTTGAATATTGGTTATGGTGAACGTTTAATTGTAAAAGATCTCAGTGTGGAAATTCCAGATAAAAAAATCACAACGATCATCGGTTCAAATGGATGTGGGAAATCGACACTTTTGAAAGCGATCACCAGAATCATTCCAAATCTATCAGGTACGGTTGTTTTAGATGGGGTTAATATCTCAAAAGAAAGCACTAAGATCCTTGCAAGAAAAATGGCCATACTTCCGCAGACACCCGAGAGTGCAAGCGGTTTGACGGTTGGGGAGCTCGTATCATATGGGCGCTTTCCCTATCAAAAAGGTTTTGGGCGCCTGACCCAGAAAGACTATGATGTGATTGATTGGGCACTTGAAGTGACCGGCACGAAAGACTTCAAGTTCCGTCCCGTGGATGCTCTGTCAGGAGGTCAGCGCCAGCGTGTTTGGATTGCGATGGCCCTTGCCCAGGAAACGGAAATCATCTTCCTTGATGAGCCAACCACCTATTTGGATATGGCCCATCAGCTGGAGGTTCTGGAATTATTACAGAGGCTGAATGTAGAACAGGGACGTACAATTGTCATGGTTCTTCATGATTTAAACCAAGCTGCTCGCTTTGCCGACTATATCATTGCCTTAAAGGACGGGGAAATAGTCAAAGCAGGAGATTGTGAAGAAGTCATCACTCATGAAGTTCTTAAGGAAGTATTCCATATTGATGCGGTAATCGGACGAGATCAACGAACGAACAAACCAATGTGCAGCACATACAACTTACTAAAAGGAGATTTGACAACAAATGAAAAAAATATTGATCCCGTTTATACTGCTGTTAGTGTTAATTATTAGTGCTTGTGGTAACGAGTCAGCCGAAAAGGAAAAAAGCTCCGCTTCCAAAAAAGAAAAATCAGGTACCATCACCTATCAATCTGAAAATGGTCCTGTTGAAGTTCCGGCAGATCCTCAGCGTGTTTTAGTACTATCATCTTTCGCAGGTAACGTAATGGCTTTGGATGTTAACCTTGTAGGGGTTGATTCCTGGTCTAAAATGAACCCGAATTTTAAAGAGTTAAAAGATGTGGAAGAAGTGACGGACGAAAACCTGGAAAAAATCATCGAGTTGAATCCGGATTTAATCATTGGTTTATCGACGATTAAAAATGTCGATAAATTAAAGGAAATTGCTCCAACCGTAACATATACATACGGAAAAGTGGACTACTTAACACAACATGTAGAAATCGGTAAACTTTTGAATAGAGAAAAAGAAGCTCAAGCATGGGTGGATGATTTCAAAGAACGGGCAAAAACAACCGGTGATGAAATTAAAGCCAAAATTGGAGAAGATGCTACCGTTTCCGTTTTCGAAAAGTTTGACAAACAGTTCTATGTATACGGTGATAATTGGGGACGTGGAACGGAAATCCTTTATCAAGAAATGAAATTGGGTATGCCTGAAAAGGTAAAAGAAGTGGCGCTGAAAGATGGTTACTTTGCCTTATCATTAGAAGTCCTTAAAGACTATGCCGGTGATTATGTGATTTTGAGCAATAACAAAGATCAGGACAATTCATTCCAACAAACTGACACGTTTAAAAACATACCTGCCGTTAAAAACAATAAACTATATGAAGCTGATGCAAAAAAATTCTACTTCAATGATCCAATCACATTAGATTACCAATTAGACTTCTTTTCCAAAAGTTTTCTTGGAAAATAATACAGCGAGGGAGAGGGATTCCAATTCCTCTCCTTTTATTCTATAAAAAAAGAGATGAGAGAGACAGATGACTAATGAAAATCAACGTTTCATCCCATTTATAAGTAAACTGATCATAGCGATCGTCGCCTTTATAGGCATGTTCATTATTTCAATGGCTTTTGGTGCGGCTGATGTTACCGTTAAAGACGTTTGGCAAGCACTGACATCAAATGCTGTCGGTGAAAAAATTTCAATCATTCGGGAAATCCGCTTCCCTCGTGAAGTGGGGGCAATCTTTGTGGGTGCAGCGCTTGCCGTTTCTGGGGCAATCATGCAGGGAATGACCAGGAATCCACTTGCCGATCCCGGGTTGCTTGGATTGACGGCAGGAGCCAATGCAGGACTAGCCATCACTTTGGCATTCATTCCAAATGCTAATAATTTAGGGATCATGATTGCGTGTTTTATAGGTGCCGCTGTCGGGGCAACCATGGTTTTCGGAATCGGTGCGATGAAAAAGGGAGGATTTTCACCTTTGCGGATCGTATTGGCTGGTGCTGCAGTCTCTGCATTCCTATTTGCCGTTTCGCAAGGGGTCGGCATATATTTCAAGGTATCAAAAGATGTATCGATGTGGACAGCTGGCGGGAATATCGGAACTTCATGGGAGCAGCTTCGTGTAATCGTTCCGTTCATTCTAATAGGCATCCTGATTTCCCTTATCTTTTCCAGACAGCTCACCATACTTAGCTTAAGTGAAGAAGTGGCCGTAGGCTTAGGGCAAAAGACAACACAAATAAAGGCGGTTCTCTTCGTGGTCATCATTCTCCTGGCAGGGGCTGCCGTTGCGCTTGTCGGAAATATGGTGTTCATCGGGTTAATGGTCCCACATATCGTTCGGGCTATCGTGGGTACGGATTATCGATTCATCCTCCCTATGTCTGCAATTTTGGGAGCCACTTTCATGCTGCTTGCCGATACGATCGGCCGTACGATCAATTCTCCATATGAAACACCTGTGGTAGCGGTTGTTGCGATGATAGGTTTACCTTTCTTCCTCCTAATCGTGCGTAAAGGAGGTAAAGCATTTTCATGATCCAGTCAGCTTTAGTCAAAAAACAGCGTTGGATAATAGGTGCATTGAGTGCACTCATCATCATTACGATCATTATAGGGACGTGTTCGGGATATTCCAATCTTTCTATAGGACGACTGTTTCCAACGCTCTTCGGGCAAGGGACGTTTAAAGAGGAATTCATATTATTTTCCGTCCGCTTACCGCGGATCATCATCACCCTTTTAGCAGGCATGGCCCTTGCACTGTCGGGAGCCATTCTACAAGGGATCACACGAAATGATTTAGCCGATCCCGGAATCATCGGGATCAACTCGGGAGCAGGTGTTGCCATTGCCGCTTTCTTTCTGTTTTTCCCGCTTGACGCTGGTTCGTTTGTTTATATGGTTCCGCTTGTCGGTTTTATCGGAGCGTTACTGACGGCCTGTTTAATATATATCCTCTCATACAAGAGGAAGAGTGGACTTGAACCCGTCCGGTTAGTGTTGATCGGCGTAGGTTTTTCAATGGCGCTTTCTGGCCTGATGATTGTCCTCATTTCGTCAGCGGAACGAGCGAAGGTCGATTTCATCGCAAAATGGTTGGCAGGAAATATATGGGGCACGGATTGGCCTTTCATTTGGGCAATCATTCCATGGTTAATCATCCTCATCCCATTCACTTTATATAAAGCAAATCGTTTGAATCTGCTTGGTTTAAGTGAACCGGTAGCAATTGGGGTCGGTGTATCGATTGAAAAGGAGCGGATCGTACTGCTGATCACGGCTGTAGCACTGGCAGCGGCTGCCGTTTCTGTTACAGGCGGAATTGCATTCATTGGACTTATGTCCCCGCATATAGCAAAATCCTTGGTAGGACCTCGAAATCAACTATTCATTCCGGTTGCCATTTTAATCGGTGGATGGCTATTGCTGCTTGCCGATACGATAGGCCGTAATATAATTGAACCCGAGGGGATTCCTGCAGGTATCATGGTTGCATTGATCGGTGCTCCTTATTTCATGTATTTATTGTTGAAAAAATAAGAACTTGCCAAAATCCCCTGAAATCTTCAGGGGATTTTATGTTTTTTGAGTGCTTCCGCAGTTTTTTGTTTTAATTAGGATTATCTATATCTTATGATTTCATCAGGATTCAATCGTTTCGCTTCGAAATAAAATACTTGAATAAACTTTTTTGTATTTACCCGGGTAGGTGTAAGAACTACCGTTGAATCATTTTGCAGTTCTTTCATCTTTTGGCGAACGACTGTGAAATCAAAAAATTTGGAAGCGTAATTTTCAAACTTAGGATTTGAAAAATCCGTTAAACCGAGCGAAGCGAAATGATTTAACGAATGGTTAATCGTTCTGCGAATTCGCTGTTCGGCAGCTTTTATTTCCCGATTGATATCTACCTGCAAAGCTGCTTTGCCGAGCTTTTTTTTGGTGATTTCTACAAAGATATCTTTAAGGGTGGGGAATTGCTTTCCAAAAGTAAAAGTCCGTTCATACATAAATAAATACTGAAGCATTTCCATTAAATCTTTTGCGCCATTTTCTCCAACGACCCCTAATTCCGATAAAAGGAATTCACCCACCTCCCTTATACTTTTTTCATTAAAACTATTGGAATTATCAACCTTTGGCTGTTCAAAGTTCAATACACCATTTAAAGAGGCTTGGATATTTGTGATTGATCTTTCTAAATGAATACGTTCCATAACTTTTCGGATAACTGTTAATATCTCAATCCGATTGATTGGTTTAGTAATATAATAATCGATTCCAAGTGAGTATGCCTCACCAATCAGCTCCTTTGATTCAACCTGCGAAATCATTATTATTTTCCCGTTAAATGTATTTTTTATATGACGAAGTGTCTCAATCCCATCCCGGATGGGCATTAATAAATCAATAAATAAAATATCAATTTGTTTTAAATTCAAAATATGCCCTTCTAATAGACTTCCATCCTCGGCTTCCTCCACCACTTCTCCTAAATCTTCGTTCTCTATAATTTGGCTTAAGTTCGAACGTATGGCACAATCATCATCTGTTATAAAAAAACGCATGGAATCATCCTTTCTGGACCAACTTATGAATGGGTAATCTTATGGAAAAAATGGCGCCGTCAAAACTATTCTCAAATAGGATGTCGCCTCCCAGTTCTTTTACGACCTCTTTTACATATGAGAGACCTATCCCTGTTGAGGGTGTCCCGAAATGATCATATTTTGAAGTGAATCCAGGTTTGAATATCACAGTCTGATATTTTTGAGGAATTCCAGGTCCGGTATCAGCAACTTTAAATTCTACATGGTCATGGACTTCACCCAAACTTAAACGGACGATTCCTTTTTCTTTAATTGCTTCCACTGCATTAGCGACTAAATTATTGAAAAGAGATAACACGGTATACACATGATAAGGTGAATCGTTTTTCCCCTCCAATGAGTATTCAAATTGAATATCCTTTCCTAGTGATAAGGCATATTTTTCATTAATTCGGATAATTAAATGAAAAAGTTCAGCTGCATTCATGTAATCTTTAAAACTCTCATTGGAAATCAATTTGGAGAGACCAGCAAAAATCCGTTGATTATCTTTCTTGACTTCATGCATTTCACCCGCAATGCGCAATGCTTTTTGACTATATGGCTCAGGATGAACATGAGGGTGCTTGTCCCGTTTTTCCAGAGCTTTTAAATCTCGATATAAATCATACGATTTCTTAGTAATATTCTCAGCATTCTTTAATGTTTTTTTTAAATGAATCGTTTCCTCATATAAGTTGGAAATGAGCATAAGCATATGTTCATTTTGTTTTGTGATTTGCCTTTCCCTTGATTGTGCTTCATATAATTTCATCATATTAAAAAAGCTTAAAACGATGAAACTGTGGGCGAATGCGATCATGATCATCTCGTTTAGTGAACCTAACGTAATGGTTGTTTCCAACACAATATATTGAAAAATCAATTCTACAGAGTCGGACAATATTTCGATAATGAGACCAATAAATCCAATCAGCAAAGATCGGTTTTGAAAGCGATTTATTTTCACCAAATAAAAAAGAAAGCAGTAGGTGAAATAAAAGAAAAAACTAGGATAATGAATTTGGAAAGCGGATGCCCAGGAAAAACTATCATGCATGAAAAAATCTATAAGAATACGAAATACCACAACCATTGTTCCTGTGAGGAAGCCCGAAAAAATGGCAGGTGTTTTCTGTAATAATAGTAAAAAGAAGAAAAGGACAGGCGGACCGAAACTTACCCGAAACGTTTCATTTAAAGGATAAAAACTCAATTCGCCCGCTAATGGCACTGTTAACAACATCAAAGCGAGGATGTTGACCTCTTTTTTCATTAACGTACTGAGATTCAAGTCGTCACCTCCCAAGTTGTTTAAAAAATCAGTATACAGTTTCATCGGCTTCAATACAACGCTTACTTTGTTCCTGAATAGAACGGCTTATAATCTATTATGGCAAAACCAATCTGTTTTTCCATCCACAAAAAATGGTAACGGGATACGTTTTTTTAGTGGATTTTTATTTTTTAGATTTTGTAGGTTTTCGTATGATTATGTAGTTCCCAATTTAAAATTAACGGTAGATATAAATTTTTGAAAGCGCTTAATAATTTTTAGAATATTCATTATTTTTTCACCGAATCTATTATATGTAAGCTTGATGGCATTCGGTAAAACGTTCATTTAGAAAATATAATGATACAACAACTGAAGAGGTGGAAGAATGTGATTGAAGAATTGTCAAAAGAGTATGACATTCACGTTAATAGTCAAAGAAAATCCGACTTAGATGAATGGGTAGCACATTACAGATCCTTTGCTATTGAAGGACAAACCGCTAATTATATACCGGCATTGAGAAATGCACATTTATCGCAATTGGGCATTACCATACTGGAGCCGGGTGGAACAATGATCAAGTCAGGGGATTGGGAAGTTCCTTTCACGCTGCAAAGTATTTCAAAAGTGCTTAGCTTTATTGCCGCATGTTTGGGTCGCGGCATTTCTTATGTGTTAGAGAGGGTCGATGTGGAACCGACAGGAGATGCTTTCAATTCAATTATTCGTTTAGAAATGCATAAGCCGGGAAAGCCGTTTAATCCTATGATAAATGCTGGGGCGATTACCGTTGCTTCGCTTCTCCCAGGGGATTCTTCACAAAAGAAATTGGAATTTCTCTATGGGCTATTTGAAAATTTGTTAGGGAAGCGCCCGACAATCAATGAGGAAGTGTATCAATCTGAGTGGCAAACCTCTCATAGAAATAGAGCTTTGGCTCACTATTTGAAAGAGACTAATTATTTGGAATCGGAAGTAGAGGAAGCTTTAGAGGTTTACCTCATGCAATGTTCCATAGAAGTGACCACAGAAGACATAGCCCTGCTTGGACTGATTCTTTCTCAAGATGGTTACCATCCCGTTCGTAAAGAACAAGTAATCCCTAAAAAAGTGGCTAAGCTGGCCAAAGCATTAATGCTTACTTGCGGTATGTACAATGCTTCGGGGAAATTTGCGGCTTTTATTGGGGTGCCGGCCAAAAGTGGAGTATCTGGCGGGATCATGGCGCTTGTTCCTCCAAGTGCCAGAAGCGGAATGCCTTTTCAAGATGGATGTGGCATTGGTATTTATGGACCAGCCATCGATGAATATGGGAATAGCGTAGCAGGTAGTTTGTTATTGAAACAAATGGCACAAGAATGGGATTTAAGCATTTTCTGAAATACAGAAAAATTTAGTTCCGGTGTAATTAATAGAAGCAATAAGGGGACATCCTTAAGATTCCCTCATTAAATTTACAAATTTTTACAATAGATGATGTAAATGCAGCAATTACTTTAAGATGTAATTGGACGCACTGGCACAAATCATTAATCCAGTTACTTTTAAACGTAAGGAATAATTTTTGGAAAGCATGGTGAAAAATATATGAATAATATGCAGCGAAAGATGGGAACATTTTCGTTAATGATGGTAGGACTCGGGTCAATTATTGGCTCAGGTTGGTTATTCGGAGCTTGGAGAGCGGCACAGATTGCAGGACCCGCTGCCATTATCTCTTGGATTATCGGGATGGTTGTTATTTTATTTATCGCACTATCTTACAGTGAATTAGGGTCTATGTTTCCTGAAGCAGGGGGAATGGTAAAATACACGCAGTACTCTCATGGATCGTTTTTAGGGTTTATTGCAGGCTGGGCAAACTGGATTGCAATCGTTTCCGTAATTCCAGTTGAAGCGATTGCTTCTGTTCAATATATGAGCTCATGGCCATGGGAATGGGCACAGTGGACACACGGTTTAGTAGAAAATGGGAGTCTTACTGGGGGAGGCCTGGCAATTGCCTCTGTATTGCTGATCGTCTACTTTTTATTAAATTACTGGACAGTCAGTTTGTTTTCGAAAGCTAATTCATTTATTACAGTCTTTAAGGTTATTATTCCTGGACTTACGATTGGCTCACTTTTATTTGCCGGGTTTCACGGATCCAATTTTACCTCTGCGGGAAGTATCGCTCCTAATGGTTGGGCAAGTGTACTTACTGCTGTAGCAACTTCGGGTATCATCTTTGCATTTAATGGTTTTCAAAGTCCAATTAATATGGCTGGTGAGGCAAAGAATCCGGGACGTTCGATCCCAATTGCAGTAATTGGCTCCATTTTAATTGCAACGGTCATCTACGTTTTATTACAGGTTGCGTTTATTGGAGCCGTTGACCCGTCCATGATTGTGAATGGATGGCAACATTTGAATTTCAATTCACCGTTTGCTGACTTAGCAATTGTTTTAGGCATAAACTGGTTGGTTATTTTACTATACGTAGATGCTTTTATTTCTCCTTCGGGGACAGGAATAACATACACGGCGACAACGTCACGAATGCTTTATGGGATGGAAAAGAATAAATATTTGCCAAGCGTGTTTGGAAAACTGCATCCTCTTTATGGTATCCCGCGTCAAGCCATGTTTTTTAATCTAGGCGTATCTTTCTTATTTTTATTCATGTTTAGAGGCTGGGGCGTATTGGCAGAGGTTATTTCAGTTGCGACTTTAGTCTCTTATATTACAGGTCCAGTTACTGTTATGACATTAAGGCGCACAGGTCAGAACTTGTACAGACCATTACGTTTAAAAGGATTAAGCATCATTGCACCACTGGGCTTTGTTTTTGCTTCTTTGGTTCTATATTGGGCGAGGTGGCCGCTGACAGGTCAAGTATTATTTATCATTATGGCTGGTCTTCCCGTTTATTTCTATTATCAATCAAAAATAAAATGGAAGGGATTCCGTCAAAACTTTTCAGCAGGGCTTTGGATGGTTGTTTACTTACTCTGTATGATGACCATTTCATACTTAGGCAGTGAAAAGTTTGGTGGACTAAACATAATCCCATTTGGTTTGGATATGGTCATCATTACATGTTTATCACTAATGTTTTATAGTTGGGCAATAAAGAGTGGTTTCCAAACGGAATATTTGGAACAAGGACAAAAAGTAAATGAAGACTTGAGATCGATGGAGAACAACGTTGCAGCTCAAACTGCTAAAAAGGACGCTGTATAAATGATGAAGCCAATTCGATTGGCATGCTCATAATCCATTCGTGAATGACTTCGAAAGTGCTTCTATTATTTATATATAGATGAGGATTCAAAAAAGGGACGGCAAATTTAATTTGCTGTCCCTTTTTTTGGAGTTTTAGAAAAGGCTGTTATTTTTTATTTCACACCTGGTTTATCGTCATACCCGGCAGTGAAGATAGCGGCTAAAAATGTTACAGCAACTCCAACGATAATAACTGTACCCATGTTGTGACCTCCCTTTACCCATATTGTCCCACTTAAGTATAGGCTTAGTATACCCTAATTTTTAGCAGGAGTGCACACAAATTTTCTTGTCGGCATATTTGTCATCAATTCTTCACTGATCAAGCCGTTTTCGATACATGGAGATTCAAGGGGGATTCGAAACAATGCCTGTCCACTTTTTAAAGTCTGACATGTTTGTCAGACTTGGAGCATAGATTTAAGTATTCTCTGAAAGTGACAGGGGGAGGTTCCTTAATGGATATTTTAAAGAAAATCGAAAAATTTAGAGAAGATGAACAGAAGCTGAAGTGGGAAGGCACCTTCGCAGAGTACTTAGAAATATTGAAAGAAAAGCCTTTAGTTGCTCAATCTGCTCATTCACGTGTATACAACATGATCAGAGATGCAGGGATAGAAGAAGTAAATGGGACAAAGAAATACAATTTTTTCAGCGGTCAGTTATTTGGTCTTGAAGATTCACTGGAAAGGCTCATCGAGGAATATTTCCATCCGGCGGCAAAGCGGCTGGATGTCCGTAAGCGGATATTGCTTCTCATGGGTCCGGTGTCAGGCGGGAAGTCCACACTCGTTTCTTTACTGAAGCGTGGACTTGAAAATTATTCGTTAAAAGACACTGGTGCGATTTATGCAATAAAAGGATGCCCGATGCATGAAGATCCACTGCATCTCATTCCGCAGTATTTACGGGATGATTTCTTTGAAGAATATGGCATCAGGATTGAAGGAAACCTTTCGCCGCTGAATGTAATGAGGTTAGAACAGGAGTATGGAAGCAGGATTGAAGATGTGATGGTCGAACGTATTTTCCTTTCGGAGGATAAGCGTGTTGGAATTGGAACATTCAGTCCTTCTGACCCTAAGTCACAGGATATTGCTGATTTGACGGGCAGCATCGATTTTTCGACCATTGCCGAATACGGTTCTGAATCAGATCCGCGTGCCTATCGCTTTGATGGCGAGCTGAACAAGGCGAACCGCGGGATGATGGAGTTCCAGGAAATGCTGAAATGTGATGAGAAATTCTTATGGCATTTGCTATCATTGACACAAGAGGGGAATTTTAAAGCTGGCCGTTTTGCATTGATCAGTGCAGATGAACTCATTGTGGCTCATACGAATGAAACGGAGTATAAAGCGTTCATTTCCAACAAGAAAAATGAAGCATTGCATTCCCGTATCATTGTCATGCCTATTCCATATAACTTGAAGGTTACCGAGGAAGAGAAGATTTATGAAAAAATGATTCGTGAAAGTGATGTCTCGGATGTTCATATAGCCCCGCATACATTAAGGGTGGCGGCAATCTTCAGCATCATGACCCGCCTGAAAGATCCCAAAAAGGGCGATATCGATTTAGTGAAAAAGATGAGGCTTTATGATGGGGAAAATGTTGAAGGATTTAATTCCGCAGACATCAATGAATTGAAAAAAGAATATCAGGACGAAGGCATGAGCGGAATCGACCCGCGTTACGTAATTAACCGGATTTCCTCCACGATCATTCGTAAGGAAAATCCGTCCATTAATGCATTGGATGTACTTATGTCATTAAAAGCAGGTCTTGACCAGCATCCGTCCATTACGAACGAACTTCGGGAGCGGTATTTGAATTTCATTTCACTGGCACGTAAAGAATACGATGCCATTGCAAAAAATGAAGTGCAAAAAGCCTTTGTATATTCATATGAAGAGTCGGCGAAAATCCTCATGGATAATTATCTGGATAATGTCGAAGCATACTGCAATAAATCAAGGCTGCGCGATCCATTGACTGGCGAAGAAATCAACCCAGATGAAAAATTGATGCGCTCGATAGAAGAGCAAATTGGAATTTCCGAAAATGCAAAAAAAGCATTCCGCGAAGAAATATTGATTCGAATTTCCGCATATGCCCGTAAAGGGAAGCGATTTGATTATAATTCCCATGATCGTTTACGGGAAGCGATCCAGAAAAAACTATTCGCTGATTTGAAGGATGTCGTTAAGATCACTACTTCAACGAAGACACCAGACGAAAGGCAACTGAAGAAAGTGAACGAGGTCATCACGAGACTTATAGACGAGCACGGATATAATTCGACTTCAGCCAATGATTTGCTGCGCTATGTGGGCAGCTTGTTAAATCGGTAATCCATACTTTTTTGCCCCTGCCCCCGATCGGGCAGGGGTTTATAACCTTATGCGGAAGGTTGCATGAATGAAAAGTGGATTAGAAGAAATCCAGAATTCCCATTGAATCATGCATCTTTTGAAGGTGTTAAACGGTGATTATAGAAGGCATTAGAGATTATAACTCAACAAAGACCGGGCTTTTCTGAATGAAGGGAGCCCGGTGCTATTGATTTCTATTTAGTTACATTCAAGCCATACTGTTCAATAAGTGTAATAAGTTGATTCGGTGATAGTTTTTCTTCGCTATGGTCGATTTTAATTTCCCCATCATCAACATCGATGATCGCACGTTCCACACCTTCCGTTTTCAAAAGTATGGACTCCAGATTTAAAATAGGGCCTTCTGACGTTGCTTCCTTTACATAAAGGGTAGTTGTTTGCATAAATCTTGCACCTCCTTACATTTGCTCATAATGTTTTATCTATACCCCATATTTCCATTAGATATGTTACGTTTCGGATTTGGTAATATTGGGTATCAATAAGTAGAGGTGATGGCAAATGAGCAAAGAGGAACTGAAAAAAGAACATGTACCGGAAAATAGCTCCATGGCTAAGGATTATGAAGAGATGAAAGAACTTGGAAAGCAGATGGAAAATCAAAGGACGAATGAAGAATTGAAAGAGTGGGATAAACGCCCAGGTACAGTTCAACATGAAATAGAGGAAGAGAAGGATTGACGAATACAACAACCAGAATGATTCTATCTGTGTAAAAGGGGTGTCCAGAAAAACTGCTGGGACACCCTTTTTGTTGTGTTTCATTGCTTTTTTTAGATGTCCTTGTAAGCCTTTTGCAGCTCCATTACTTCTGGCTTAAAGCGATCCTATTACCAATGAATGAAAAAACGAACAGACCTGAAAATCATATGGTCTGTTCGTTTTCTTATATTCCTTTTTTAGAAATAACCTGACAGGACCTTTAACGCCCCGCCCCTGTCAGGACTTGTCTAGTTCATGGGCAAACATCCATTATTAATTTTGTTGTAAATTATCCTGCGTCGCTGCATAAGATAGAGTAATACTTTTCTTTTCATCCGTTTTTTCGCACTGTATTTTTCAATGGAAAACCGGAATGATGTGGGCATTCCCACACTAACTTATTATATGAAGGAATGATGAAAAGCGTGCAAACATTTTTAAGGGGGGAAGAGAATGTCGGAAGAGAGTAATCAACAGTATGTAATCTCACAGGAAAATTGGACCCTCCATCGGAAAGGCTATGATGATCAACAACGTCATCAGGAAAAGGTGCAGGAAGCGATCAAGAATAATTTGCCTGATCTAATTTCAGAAGAAAGCATCGTAATGTCCAATGGCCGGGATGTCATCAAGATCCCCATTCGCTCCTTGGATGAATACAAAATTCGTTATAACTATGATAAGAACAAACATGTAGGGCAAGGCGATGGAGACAGTAAAGTGGGGGATGTAGTCGCAAGGGATGGCTCACCGTCCGATGCCGGAGCCGGTAAGGGCCAAGGTGCAGGTGACAAAGCCGGCGAGGATTATTATGAAGCCGAAGTGTCGATGATGGAATTGGAGGAAGCCCTGTTCAGTCAATTGGAACTCCCTAATCTTCAGAAGAAAGAACATGCGGAGCACACTCTTGAACATATTGAATTCAACGACATCCGCAAGACAGGCCTAATGGGAAATATCGATAAAAAGAAAACGATGATATCCGCATTCAAACGGAACGCCTTAAGGGGGGACCCAGGTTTTCACCCTATTTATAAGGAAGACTTTAAATTCAAAACCTGGAATGAGGTTCAGAAACCTGATTCGAAAGCAGTTGTACTGGCAATGATGGATACGTCCGGAAGTATGGGGTTATGGGAAAAATATATGGCTCGAAGCTTTTTCTTTTGGATGAACCGTTTCTTGCGGACAAAATATGAAACCGTGGAAATCGAGTTCATTGCCCATCATACAGAAGCGAAAGTCGTTCCGGAAGAGGATTTCTTTTCAAAAGGGGAAAGCGGCGGTACGATTTGTTCGTCCGTATACCGAAAAGCATTAGAACTTATTGATCATAAATATGACCCCGCGAAGTTTAATATCTATCCGTTTCACTTTTCCGATGGTGATAACCTAACATCCGATAACGTCCGATGCGTTAAGCTTGTTGAAGAACTCATGAAGGTTTCCAATATGTTCGGATACGGGGAAGTCAATCAATACAACCGCCATTCGACATTGATGACAGCTTATAAGAACATCGATAATGAAAAATTCAGGTACTATATCCTTAAGCAAAAGGCTGATGTTTTCCATGCAATGAAGAGCTTTTTTAAAGATGAGGAAAGTAAGAAGTATGCTTAAATAAATAAGTTAGCTTGTTCTGGATTGTAGGGAAAGCGCCATTCCCTCTACAATCTTTTTTATTTATCGATCAATCTGATTTAAAAATATTCAGTTCTAGTTGGTGACTAATCGAACGATTCTGAACAAATCTCCCTATGAGGCAGATGAATGGCATTTGTTCATAAATTCAAGATATAAAGTTAGGATTTTCGTTCATGACACTCCTTTCCAATCCTATCATAACTTCTTACAGTAGGCGCAATATAAAAAATGGTTTATATCATTTCATTTTTGGAACGATCTGATTTCGTATATGTTATAAAATAAAGGAGCAGTGAGGTCCCTTCTTTCCCCTAAACCCCATTGTAAAAGAAGACCCTCTTCTCTTAGCGGCTCCAAAACATTGTGCCTTGGATAAACACTCAGGCTGCCTGTTCCCTATGTTCCTAGGGGGCAGGTTGTTTTAATTTCCCTGAATTAAGAATGATTTTTTAGATTTTAAATATTTGCGATTCCCTCACTCTTCCTTTTTATCCTTATGCCTTTTAATCCAAAAATCAGCCGCTCTCTAATCTGCATCTGCTTTTTAGAAATCCAATGAAAAATGAACGGCATTTCTTTTCTGAACGAATGATTTTACTTTATGAAATACCGACACTCACCTATTTGTATATAATGATGCCAGAATCTAAATCTAGATAATATCAACATCATGATAAAGGAGAAAGATGATGTCGAAGCCATTTAACTTTTTTTTACTATGGGTCTCACAAACTTGGTTCACCCTATTGAAATACAGGATCTATTTTATTCAAGCCTTTTTAGTCGTATTTTTGATGTGTCTTTTATTAAATAAACAGGAAATAAATACGCTGAAAATTACCCTCATTTTAATAACGTCACTATCCTTTCTTAAAAGTGCCCATAGAAAAAAAGAGTGAATAAAAGTAAAAGTGATATGTAAGGAGGTTAGGGAATACGTACCGGAGTTGCCACTTATGCACTGGATGATATATGCTTATGTAATCCGACGGAACGTTGATAAATAGAAGTAACTCTTCAGGGAAGAAACTAATAACCAAATAGGATAAGGGAAAATGTGATAAGAGGGAACCTATGGTTTCTCTTATCACTTTTTTAGTTATGTAGCCATAATGATTGTAACCCCAGACAGAAAGTTTGAATTTTACGGTGGATTTGATAAGAAGATATGCTTTTATAAATTGCAGGATCATTTCTCCCGATTAAACACATCGCCATGAATGAAAATAATCACATTAAAATTGATGTTTAATGCTCTAATGTGGTTCCGAAAAAAAGTATTATTAATCTTGTAAGTAAAATTAAGTTATGAGGAGCGTTTCATTTATGAAGAAAAGTAAAATGTTAAAACCTATCAACGTTATGACAATGTAAATGGCCCCGGTACAATACCGGGGCCATGGCCGTTTAGGACCTTTTATATCTTTACTGGCTTTATTGAGTCGTTACATATTCATTATTTCCTGCACGCATTCCAACAATGAAAATAAGTGCCGATATAGCGGCCAACATCAGTAAGGGAAGAGTCCAGCTGTGTGTAATGTCATGAAGCAGTCCGAATAATACCGGTCCAATGGCAGCTAAGAGGTACCCGAATGATTGTGCCATTCCTGATAATTCAGTCGCTTCATGGGTGCTTTGTGTTCGAAGACTAAAGAACATCATCGATAAACTGAATATGGTTCCGACTCCAATCCCAATCAATATCATGCATACTGGGATGAAGAGAGTGCTTCCGGATAATATGCCGAATATCCCTGATATAAGGAAGATGACAGGCGGGACCACTAACAGACGCTGACTTTGTAAGCGTCCAGCTAAAATTGGCACAAGGAATGTTATGGGAATGACTGCAAGCTGCATGATGGATAGCATCCAGCCAGCTTCATCAGCATTCATGCCTTTTTGCTCCAGGATTTCAGGCATCCAGGTAATTACTGTATAGAAAATAAACGATTGCAAACCCATGAAGAATGTAATCTGCCAGGCTAAACCAGAACGCCATAAGTTAATCTTTTTATCCTTTTGCGCCGTTTGTACATCCTTACCTGAGTTGAATGGCCGTCTTAATTGCGGCATCCATAAGAAAACTGTAATAAGTGATAAAATCCCCCAACATCCAAGGGCACCAGCCCATCCCAATCCGGATGAAGAAGCAAGGGGAATGCTGATCCCAGAACCTATTGCGCCGCATAAATTCATGGAAACAGCATAGATTCCTGTCATCAAACCGATGTTCCTGGCAAAGTTATGTTTAATCAGACTGGGTAACAAAACATTGCCTATTGCAATGGCTAACCCGATTAAAATGGTCCCTATGAACAATGTCGGCACCCCGCCAACTGAGCGCATCCCAATTCCAATCGTTAATAATACCAAGGAAAGGAAAAGTGTAAGCTCCATTCCAAAACGCCGTGCTATCCTAGGTGCAAACGGTGATAATAAAGCGAAGGAAAGCAAAGGCAATGTCGTTAATGATCCTGATAATGTATTGGAAATTCCCAAGTTATCACGGATCGAAGTGACAAGGGGTCCAACCGATGTTAAGGGAGCCCTCAGATTTGCCCCAAGAAGAATGATTCCGATGATGAGCAGTCCTACTCTGGGTTTAATATCCATTTTTCTTTGTTCTAGTTGATTTGCCGCTTGATGAATGCCCATACTCTCCTCCTTACTACTCTAAAGATTTTTTGAATTGTGCAATGTATTCATTCACTGTTTCGATTGCCCGGTTCACATCTTGTTCGATGATGGCATCTATAAGTTTGCAATGAATGTTCAAATGAAAGTTCACATCAGAACTCATCTCCACTATCTGATGGATGGATTCATGCAGGGAGTGTTCCATATGTTCGTACAAATCAATCAATAAATCATTATGTGATGAAACCATAATCGATTTATGTAACTGTATATCCGCTTCTTCGTAGGCTTTGATATCCTTTGATTCGGCAGCTCTACTGCATGCTGATATATGAAACCGCAATTGTTCTATATCTTCTTGATTACGTCTTAATGCCGCTAACTGAGCTCCTTCTCTTTCAAGGGCATGACGGACCTCTAACGTTTCTAATATACTTGACTGCTGGATCCTTCTTTCAATAGCAGCCCCCAAGGCACTTGATGACCTTACGAATGTCCCCTTTCCTTGTTTCGTTACTAAAAGCCCTGCATAAACAAGTGATCGTACAGCTTCCCTTAATGTATTTCTGCTTACATCGAACTGTTGGATCAAATCCATTTCAGGGGGAATTTGATTTCCTATTTTCCATTCACCTGATTCGATTAACGATTCGATTTGGGAAACCACTTGCTCTACAAGTGATAAGCGATTTGTTTTAGATATGGTCAAGATACACACCTCGAATTTGTAGGATGATTGGTTCATTGGTTATCTTAACATATGTATGTTGAAAATGGGTATAAGGAGTATTTTAAATCCAAATTTGTTTCCTTTTTATTCTTCAGAAAAAATTGCAGTCGATTTCAGAAATCGGCTCCCTTTCCGCCGAATGTCTGCCAAGCGTCATCAAAGCAAGCGCCTGCGGGGTCTCGACTAGCCAGTTATTCGGCAGGAGTGTCGCAAATTTCTTCAATCCAAAGGCATCCCCAAAGGAGTAACCCAAGTTTGTTTTGAAATCATGGTTAGGGGTGAAATCATATCGATGCAACCGCCAGACTATAGACAAATTTAAACTAAACGCCAGTTGGTCTATAGTTTTAAAACAACATTCCAGTTAATTGGAGCGGGTGTTCGAGACTCCTGCGGGAAAAGGTGCCGAGGTGGCTTCCGGAACCCCGCGGAAAGCGAGTTTCTTCAGTGGAAATCGACGTCCAATCTGTACTGGCACTAAAAAGACTGAAGGCAAACCCGACTTTCATCGAGTTTGCCTTCAGTCTGTAATCCCTAATAAAATTCAGGGGGGGATAATATTTCTATTTTTTTTGTTTGACAATAAATGAGAGAAGGATGAATATCACTAACGTGACAAGACATACTGTAGTCCCGATGATGTTTTGCTTATTAAAGAGAAATGCCAAAAAGATAATGCTTAAAGCCGTGATGGCTAATATAGTTGTATATGGGTACCATTTTACCCGGAATCCTGGTTTGCCAGTGTATTGCTTACGCAGTTTCAATTGCGCGGAACAAATACTGATCCACAATAATAAAACCGTGAATCCAGGAATGGCCATAAGGTAGCTTAAAATCAGGTCGGGATACAAATAGGATAAAAACACACCAGCCAATATGCATAATGTAGTTAAAAATATACCATTTAGCGGGATACCCTTTTTCGTTGTTTTTAAAAATGCCTTGGGCGCTTCCCCGTTCTGGGAAAGAGTGAACAGTGTCCTTGAGGTAGCGTATATACCTGAATTTGCAGCTGATAAGACAGCGGTTAAAAGAACGAAATTCATGATATCGGCGGCTCCGGGAAGACCAGATAAGCTGAAAACCTGAACGAAAGGACTTACTTCAGTGCTTACTTGGTTCCAAGGTATTACTCCGCAAATGATAAGTATCGGCAAGACATAGAAAAGAATCACCCGCCATACTGTTCCTTTTATGATTTTTGGTATGACTCGCTGACTATCCTTTGTTTCCGTGACGGCTACACCAATTAATTCTGCACCCCCATATGAAAACATTACCACTAAAAGTGCACTTAACATTCCGTCAATTCCTTGGGGGAAAAAACCACCATGTTCCGTGTAATTAGAAAATGAAGCCGAACTAGGAAAGAGTCCTAGCATGATCAAGGCTCCTAAAATGATAAAAGCAATTAAGGTTATTATTTTAATTCCTGCGAACCAAAATTCGAGTTCTCCATAGTATTTTACTTGAAACAAATTAATTCCTATTATTACTGAAGCGCAAAGTATGCTTAACAGCCATAATGGTACTGTAGGAAACCAATATTGTAGAAAACTGCCGGCTGCGACTATTTCTACAATGATTACGATAATCCAATTGAACCAATAGAGCCATCCGACAATGAAGGATAGTTGAAACCCAAAAGCTTTATTAATGAGATGTTGGACGTTCATATTAGGAAAAGCGGTTGCCATCTCCCCTAATGCGGCCATTACAATGAATAACAATAGCCCCCCTATTAAATAGGCTATTACAACACTTGGGCCTGCCATATTTAATGTATCGGAACTCCCCTTAAAAATCCCTGTTCCTATCATTCCGGCCAAAGCAATGAACTGGACATGCCTGGGCAATAGGCCCTTTTTTAGATCTTGATGAGTCTTCCCCATTATATTCATGCCTTTCTTTCATAATTTTAATAAAATAGTCTATCAGTAAAACTTAAAAGTTTCTTCTATTATTGAACGCTTTCACGCACTAAAGTACTATATTAATATATCATGAATCGGAAAAAAGTCAATTTAGGCCGGTGAACGGGAATGGATTTCCAACCGGCGAAGAAGGTTATCTAAAAATATTGGATTTTATGAAATGAATCAAAGAAAAAAACTGCTAGGTGATTTTTCAGGGATTGAATTGGCAATTCTTCATTCTTTAAAATACCTATTGAAAAGAGAGAAATATAATTCTGTTTAATGGCATTATTACTGGCATTTGTTTAGTAGTAAATAAGTTGATGGAATCAGTTTCAGTCCTTAATAGTCGTAGTCGCTTAGTTTATCCTATCAGGATTGTTGCAGCCAGCATTTGCGGCTGCGGGGGCCAGGGTTATGGAACATACTGCAGAATAACAAAAAACCGACCTTTCAAGGTCGGTTTTTCTTTAATATAAGGTACGAAGCGGGAAACTATCCGTTCCCATATGAAAAGGGGAGCGGCGCCTGTAGGTATTCGGTTTCTTGTTTCGGTTCAATTTCGCTTAAAAATTGCAGATAACCGGTATATACCTGCGATGCCATTCCTAAATAGTGCAATTCAGTGTGGATGATTCCCTTTCGTGGTGAATGGAGCAAATACATTTTTTCATCCCTCCTTTCTAAAAGGATAGGCCAGTTATTACAACGATATTTATTAGGAAAAAACCCCTATTACTAAAAATTGGATGCACCAGGTTCAAAGGCTTCTGCAGCTCTTTCTTCTAACACCATGCGCAGTCCATTCTTGGGTCTGAGTGTAAGGGAGGGAAGGGGAGTTACTTCATGATGGTCAGGTGCAAGCTTTATCCTATATCGCTTTACAATGCAGGCGAGGACAAACACAGCTTCCATCATGGCAAAGTGATTGCCAATACAAACCCGCGGCCCTCCGCCAAATGGAAAGTAAGCGAACGCAGGCAGGCTTTTCATAAAGTTATTTTCAAATCGCTCAGGGATAAATGATTCCGGTTGATCAAAATGCTCTGGGTTATGCTGCATCACATAAGAACTTATTAGTATCATATCGCCTTTTTTAAAGCGATATCCTCCTATTGTGACATCCTCCGTCACATCACGGGATAAGATATACAGTGGCGGGTAAAAGCGAAGTGTTTCATGAATGATATTTTGAGTGTATTGTAATTTCATGAAATCTTCAGGCTTGGGTGTCCGTTGACCGATTATGCTATTGACTTCATTGAAAAGCTTGGCTTGAATTTCCGGATGCTTCGAAAGTGCATACAGTGCCCAGGAAAGAGCATTTGCTGTCGTTTCATGACCGGCAAGAAAAATAGTCATTAATTCATCACTGACCTGATGGCTTGTCATGCCTAACCCGTCGTCGGCATCACGGGCGTCCATCAAGATCCCTAGCATGTCTTCATGTTTTACTGTGTCGTTCTTCCGTTTTTCAATAATGCCGTAAATAACTTTATCAAGCCTTTGTATCGCCTTTTTATATTCACGGTTGATTTTAGTCGGTACCCATAATGGCATACGGAAAATCTTTCTCATCCTTTTGACTGTTATTCTCAATGCAGTTTCCAAAGGTTTCCCAACGATTTCATATCCATCCTTGAATTCCATGCTGAACATGGTCTTGCTGATTATCCCGAGAGTGATGTTCATCATATCCTTCGTTATAATCCGTTCATCATCATGTTGCCAAGTTGATATATAATCCATTGTGATATCAATCATATCCTTGGCGTATTGGCTGATATGAGTCTTTTTGAAAGAGGGTTGGATAAGCCTTCTCTGTCGCATATGAAAGTCTTTTTCGCTTGTAAGCAGACCTTCACCGATAAGCGGTTTTAAAAGATTGAAGTCCTTGGATTTGACGAAAGATTGTTGTTTTGTTACAAGTATTTGTTTGATTAGATCAGGATTTAAAACGTGATAAACATTTTGGAATGGTCCTAAACGGAATTTAGCGACTTCCCCATATTCCTTGGACAATCGGGTCAGAAACCCAATCGGATCTGTTTGAAACTCTTTTGTATGTCCGGAAACCAGCCTTCCTTTTGGAACCATTTGAGAAGTGCGGAAGACATCATCAGCGTGGCTCAATGAAGTTTTTCTCCTTTCTTTAAAATACTTACATGTAATCATTCTATGAGGATAAGCTAAATTGGTTTGGACAAGTCGTTAAAGAAAGGGCGGATAATTCTATTGAAGAACTAAAGTTACAGAGAAAAGACTCTGGATGAATATAGCCAGAGTTTTTCGTGAGGGCTTTAGATTAATGAAGGGGGATTCAATTCAACTTCTTTCATCATCGCCCCCATGTTGGAAACGATCATTTTTTTCATTGATGGGCCCGCCAAATTGTGCATTGATTTCCTTAACCACTTGATCTAAAAATTCATCAGATATTATTGGATTATTGGTTTTATTGTGCATGTGTTTCTCTACAATCCTTTCTGGGTATCGTGTTTTGGAACATTCATGAAGGATACGTTATCAACATAACCTCACTTATAGAAAACTATTCTTTCTCTGTTCAACTTTTTCTGTTGTAACATTTTACGGAAGCATAAACTGTTATATTTCACTTGGAGGATTATGGTAAGTGGATCATTTTACAACCAAAGGGGTGTTAATCCGATGTGGAAATAGCCCAATCACCTATTTTGGTAATTGGGCATGGTCATATTAACTTCATTAAGGAAACAACTGCCTTATATATTTTATTAGCTGATCACGAAGTTCAGGTCGTTTCATGGCGAAATCTATTGATGCTTGAAGGAAGCCGAATTTATCGCCCACGTCATAACGATTTCCCTCGATGATATACGAATATAATGCTTCTTTTTCTAACAAAAGGTCTAAAGCTTCGGTAAGCTGGATCTCCCCCTTACGATCAGGCTTTACGTTTTCAAGGATTTCAAAAATCGCAGGTGATAAAATATATCGGCCAATTATCGCCTGTGTTGATGGTGCATCCTCCACTTTTGGCTTTTCCACTAAGTTTCTTACCAGAAATAAATCCTCATATCGTTCTTGGAAGTTTACGATCCCATACTTGGAGACATCGGCTGGTGACACTTCCTTACATCCGATAATGCTTGCTCGAACCTTGTTATACCGTTCCATTAACTGCTTCAAAGCTGGAACCTGGCTATCCACGATATCGTCCCCTAACAGGACGGCAAAAGGTTCGTCTCCGATAAAAGTTTTGGCACATAAAACTGCATGACCCAGACCTAAAGGTTCCTTTTGTCTTACATAGTGGATATCGACCATGTTGGAAATGTTCTCCACGATCTTAAGCAGATCATTTTGACCTTTCATTTGCAGAAGCATTTCAAGCTCAATCGATTTATCGAAATGATCTTCGATGGCACGTTTGTTTTTACCCGTAACGATGATAATATCCGTAATCCCTGATTGTACCGCTTCTTCGATAATATATTGAATGGTCGGCTTATCGACAATCGGCAGCATTTCCTTTGGTTGAGCTTTCGTAGCAGGCAAAAATCGTGTTCCTAAACCGGCTGCTGGAATCACCGCTTTCCTTATCATAGCCCAGCCCCTTTTTAAGGTTCTTTTATATGCTTATTGCATTTTATGTGGTCATTGGTTGACCTATATCAAAATAGGTTAAAATAAATCCCTTAAAAAGAATAGATTTACCTTCGAAGCCAAATATTATGGATATATGAATTTAATCAAGAGGTGGATATTTTGCCAATTGAAAATCAAGAGAGAAAACAAATCCTTTTTGCCTTACTCATCATTGTTTTATATCTTTCCCCCTTAATCATCCTTGGAGAAAATGCGCATATTCGCGTACATGATAATTTGGATTCCAACCTTGCCTGGTATAAAGTCCTTTCAGAAAGCGGTGAGTTATTCGGTGCAATTGACGCCAGAATTCCGCAGATTATGAATGGGCTGCCCCGTAATGCTTTTGGCAGTGAGTTCAGTATTATCGTGTGGCTTCATGCTCTTTTTCCGACAATGGTTGCTTATGCAATAAGCCAGGCATTAACAAGGTTTATTGCATTCTTTGGTATGTATATCTTATTGAAGAAACATTTGGTTACAGGAAGACTATCAGGTTGGATTAGGGTTGGAACATCCTTAGCCTTTGCCCTTACCCCATTTTGGCCATCGGGAATGCTCAGTACACTTGGGATGCCTTTAGCCCTTTGGGCTTTTTTGAATATCCGCAGCAAGGATCATTCTTGGAAGAATTATTTGGTCCTTACACTTTTACCGCTTTATTCAAGCATCGTGCTTGGCTTTTTCTTTTTCCTTGTTGCAATGGGTTTTCTTTGGCTAACGGATGTAATCAGGGGAAAAGGGTGGAATATAAAGTTTCTTCTTTCGATCGTTTATATGACCGTCATTTTTGGTTTGGTGGAGTATCGTTTGGTCGCTTCATTCATTTTTGATTCGGAGCCAAACAGCAGAGATGAATATTTTCACGCAAGGCTGCCGCTCGATTGGGTCGTTAAGCTTACTTTCAAAAATTTCGTTCTTGGACATACGCATGTCATGACTGTACATGCTCTTATCATCCTGCCGATTACAGTCTTTGCCCTTTATATTATTCTGACCAAAAAACTGTGGAGACAGGAGAAGGTATATGTTTTTTTATTCGGCTTGAATTTTATGCTCTCAGCGTGGTACGCATTTTGGTTTTATAAAGGCTGGCTTCCTTTAACGGAAAGGTTCCATACCCTGGATACCTTTAATTTTGCCAGATTTCACTTTTTAAGGCCGATGGTAATTTACTTAGGGTTTGCCCTCGCGATAAAAATCATTTGGGAACACAGCGACTATGCTAAGAAAACCCTTTCTATTTTCTTCGCCATTCAAATTCTGATTTTAATGGGTTTCAATGAAGAGATCACTCACAATAAAAAACCCTCTTTTAAAGAGTTCTATTCAGAAAGCCTTTTTCAGGAAATAAAAGATCATATAGACCGTCCACAAGAAGAGTATCGTGTTGCCAGCATTGCGCTGCATCCCGCAATCGCTCAATATAATGGATTTTACACGCTCGATAGCTATAACAATTTTTATCCGCTTTCTTACAAACATCAATTTCGTCAAATAATTGAAAACGAATTGGCTAAGAATAAAAACATCAGAATCTACTTTGATGAATGGGGAGGACGTTGTTACCTGTTTACCGATGAGCTTGGGAAGCATTATATGTTCAAGAAAGGCTCGAAGAAAGAGCTGGAAAATTTGGACCTCAACATGGATGCGTTTAAAGGATTAGGCGGCACGTATATATTTTCTGCCATCCCAATCAACAACGCGAAGGAAAACGGATTGGTGCTGGATAGGGTTTTCACGAAAAAAGGAAGCGTATGGAAAATTCATTTATACAGAGTCATGTGAAAAGGGGGGAATAGAATGAATTCACCGATTGTAACGATTGTTGTACCTTGTTATAACGAAGAAAGCGTTTTGCAGGAAACCATTTCCCAGCTTTGTGGATTGATGAGGGGGTTGGTCGATGAAAATGTTGTTTCCGGTCAAAGTAAAATTTTGTTGGTCGATGATGGGAGCAAGGATCAAACGTGGAAGATCATTTATAAAGAAACGATTAATAATGAATATGTTCGTGGGCTAAAGCTTTCCCGGAATGCTGGACATCAAAATGCACTTCTGGCAGGGTTGTTTACAGCCAAGGAAGCCTCGGATTGTGTGATTTCCATTGATGCAGATTTACAGGATGATATTCAGGTCATCCCGGAATTCATTCGGAAATTCAATGAAGGATGTGAAATCGTATATGGTGTCCGCCAGAAAAGGGACCTTGATTCATTCTTTAAACGAACATCTGCAACAGGTTTTTATAAATTGATGAACAAGATGGGGGTCAACCTTGTCTATAATCATGCCGATTTCCGGCTAATGAGCAAAAGGGCGATCGCGGAGTTGGAACGCTTTGATGAAACGAATCTTTTTTTACGGGGGATTGTACCGCTTATTGGGTTTAAGACGGACTCTGTTTATTATGACCGTAAAGAAAGATTGGCTGGGGAAACGAAATATCCATTTAAGAAGATGGTTGCTTTTGCACTTGATGGCATTACTTCCTTTTCAGTTACACCAATCCGGCTTGTATTATGGCTAGGATGCCTTTCCTTTTTCATTAGCTTACTCTTTGGGTCTTACTTTTTATGGTTGAAATTTTATGGGCAGACCGAAACTGGCTGGACCTCATTGATCACCTCCATATGGTTGATCGGTGGACTACAGTTGATTGCTGTCGGCTTGATTGGGGAGTATATAGGTAAAATCTATAATGAATCCAAACGCCGGCCTAAATATATTGTTGATCTTGATCTATTTAATCCGCTCGATTTAAAAAAACGGGAGCAACTAGACAATGAACGGAACAGTATTGAAAAACTATCTAAAACAAACTAACTCCTTTATCCGCTTTTTATTGGTCGGAATAGTCAATACAGCGGTTGGACTTTCCATCATGCTTTTTCTCATGAATGTTCTTGAATTATCTTACTGGATCTCCACCTTTATCGGCAATGGTACGGGAGCTGTAACGAGTTTTCTTTTGAACAGGACTTTTACCTTTAAAAGCGATATAGAATGGCGTCGAGGAGTTGCCCGTTTCTTTTGCGTCATCCTGATTTGTTATTCCGCCGCTTATTCTATAGGCCAAGCCATTGCAGAATCACTGGAAGGAACCGTTCATTTATCCATACAACAAAATTTGGCTGTTCTGATAGGAACAATTTTTTATACAGTGCTTAACTATCTTGGCCAGAAATACTTTGTCTTTAAAAAAAGCAATTTGAGGCCAATTCAAGAAGGAAGGAACTGATTAGCGTAGATCAGTGGAATAATGCCCCCGATTGGACGGGAATTAATAATGGAATCGGAAAGAGAAAATTCTGATTTAATGACTATCCAAGCTGGGGCAGATCTGTTTTACTTGATCCATCACGTTCCATGTGGTGATCATTTTTCCTTTTTGGAAATGTATCTTTTGTTCATTGTCCTCTTTAATATCCCTTTTAGACGTTTACTTTCCTCCTTTCCTACCTTCGAATCATGTGTATGCATGACTTTTGTTATATAAGTCAAGAATAAAGCCTCGTTTATAAATAATAATTCTATTTCTGTGCAAAATTTTCATTTACTTTTCCATTTCACGGGAGTATGATAATCAACAGTTTCATATTTCTAAATCGCTTAAACCTTATGGTGCGGGGGACCCGTTATTGGGATTGTTTTTACAATCCAAGGGGTGAATCCTTTAAAAGGTAGGGCTACTCTTAGGTCCGAATCCGACAGCTAACCTCGTAAGCGTTATATGAGAAGGAAGGTGGAGCTTGTTAGACAAAAAAATTGATGTCTACAGGTCTATTTAGCTATGACTTGTAGGCATTTTTGTGTTCCGTCTCGTTTTTTGCTACAGCTGGGAAACATAAACTTATAAATTAAACTGGTGGTGAATTCTTGATGTTATCTTCTATAAAGAGGTTCTTGATCGGGAGACCTTTAAAATCGAATGCACTTGGTGAACAAAAGCTTAATAAAACAAAGGCGTTGGCGATATTATCTTCCGATGCTTTGTCTTCGGTTGCATATGGGCCGGAGCAAATATTGATTGTCCTGATCACGGTCGGTGCTGCGGCATTCTGGTATTCAATCCCCATCGCGATTGGAGTATTGATCCTGTTAACCGCTTTGATTTTGTCCTACAGACAAATCATTTTCGCTTATCCACATGGCGGGGGAGCCTATGTGGTTTCAAAAAACAATTTAGGTGTCAATCCAGGGTTGATAGCTGGAGGATCCTTATTGGTCGATTATATATTAACTGTCGCGGTAAGTGTTTCTGCTGGTACGGATGCCATCACGTCCGCTTTTCCCGGCCTGCATGATTATAATGTCCTCATAGCCATTATTTTCGTCATCCTACTTACTATCTTGAACCTTAGGGGGGTTACGGAATCGGCCTCTGTCTTGGCCTATCCGGTGTACCTATTCGTTTTAGCCTTGTTCATCTTGATTGGGGTTGGAATATACAAGATTCTGACGGGAGGAATCTCACCGGAATTGCATGCGTCAATCGGGACTCCGGTAGCCGGCATCAGTTTATTTATACTGCTAAGAGCATTTGCATCAGGAAGCTCCGCATTGACAGGAGTTGAAGCGATTTCCAATGCAATCCCGAACTTTAAAGATCCAGCACCGAATAATGCTGCAAAGACATTAATAGCGATGGGTTCCTTACTAGCTGTTTTGTTTTCGGGAATCGTATTCTTAGCCTATTATTTAAGCATTGTTCCTAGCGCAGAGGTAACGGTCGTCTCCCAGATTGCTGAAGAGATCTTTGGACGGAATTTCATGTATTTCTTCATTCAAGGTACAACTGCATTGATCTTGATACTTGCAGCAAATACTGGATATTCGGCTTTCCCTTTGCTTGCGGTAAATCTGGCAAAAGGATAAATTCATACCAAGGGCGTTTACGATCAGAGGGGACCGTTTAGGGTATTCCAATGGAATTATCATACTTGGACTTGCATCCATCATCTTGATAGTCGCATTTGAAGGACATACGGAAAATCTCATTCCGCTTTATGCGGTTGGTGTATTCATCCCATTTACGTTATCCCAGACCGGGATGATTGTTAAATGGATTCGCGAAAAGCCAAAAGGCTGGATGATGAAATTAACCATTAATTCAATTGGTGCCATAATTAGCTTTATCGTCACGATGATATTCTTTTTAACCAAATTTAGTCAGGTTTGGCCCGTTTTGATTTTTTTACCTATCATCATTTTAATTTTTCATCGAATTAGAAATCATTATGAAGCAGTTGGAGACCAACTAAGGATTACAACATGTGAGCCGATCTTACCAATTGAAGGAAATATCATCATTGTACCTGTTGCGGGTATAACTCATGTGGTTGAGAACTCTTTAAATTATGCAAAATCTCTATCTGCACATCAGGTCATTGCCGTTTATGTCGCTTTTGAAAGAGATGATGAAAAGAAATTCGAAGAAAAATGGAAAAAATGGCAGCCGGATGTAAGGCTCGTTACACTGAATTCTTATTACAGAAGTATCATTCAGCCACTAACTAAATTTGTGGATACAGTAGAACATAAGGCTAGTGAATCCAATTATAAAGTTACGGTGATCATCCCCCAATTCATTCCGAAGAAGGGCTGGCACAATATACTTCATAACCAATCAAGTTTACTGATTCGCGCTTACTTACTTTATAAAAGAAATGTGGTTGTTACGACAGTGCCATATCATTTAAAGAAGTAAGTTCCATATCTTATAGAACAGAATGTAGACAAATTCGATTTTCATCGAGTTTGTCTACATTTTTTTATGGCTTATACAATTTGGACGTGGATTTCCGCTCAAGAAACTCGCTATCCGCGGGCGGTGGGCGAGCCTCCTCGGCTTGCGCGGAGTTGAAGTTGTGTTGGTTTGGGAACATCATTTGATGAAAGATAAGTTTTCCGTCTACAAATGTGGGTCACGGTTTACATGATTGGGCCTACGTATTTTTAATGGATTATACAATTGGACGTTGATTGGAACGTAGGGCACTCGCTTTCCGCGGGCGGTCCGCGAGCCTCCTCGTCTAACGCCTGCGGGGTCTCCCAAGACGCGCTTTTCCTGCAGGAGTCTCGTACCTTCCGCTACAATCAGCTTTGTTATAACATTTAGTTAGAAACCATACTTGAGGAGTTTTGGAACATCATTTGATAAAAGATAAGTTTTCCGAACCCCTTTTGTCTCAAACTGGAGGAGCAAGCCTACATAAGGTTTGCTTTCTGATAATCTTAGAATTAAAAAGACTGCCCCTACATCGGTCTTTCAACAAGCGTCCCCGATGTTTGAAGAATAACATTAATTAAAAACTCATTAAATTTGCCATCACGATCATTGCTGATGAAGCCCATACAAGAAAAAAGATTGCAGTGAGATGTGGGGATACTTCATCTTTTATAGCTTTAATTAAGGTAAATATAAAACTATAGCCAAAAATGAAAAATAAAATTACATATAAGTAAACCAATCTATACATTCCTTTCGTAACATAGAGGCTAAAAACTGGATTTAACTAGAATATTTTACCATATATTTCAGTGTTCCTGACCAATATTTAAACAAGAGTTTTTTCTCAGAGCCTTTTATTTTCACCGAAGGTAAAAGAGAACCCAAGTGTTCTGTAAGTTGGGTATTGTTTTAAATCTTTCAGTCAAAAGGGATTTGGAAATACTTGTCGAAAATTATAAAAACAACGCTCATATTGATAATGGCCAGGGGTGGGAAGAATGATGAACGGCTCTCCTGACCCGTGTAGTGATGCGGATGACCACTCAGCCAATCGATTACTGTAGTAATTGGGGCAAATGCAAGCTTATTGCAGTGGTAAAAAGGCTTTGGTGACAGTGTAATATAAAAGGAGCGTGATGGTAGCTGAGCATCATTCAGAGTTTCAATAACTTCGACTATTTTCCATTCCAACCGGAATTCGAGATTCTATCAGATTATTATATAGAATTTAAACAAAGAAATTCTGACCATTCCACTACATTGTTCTATCAATTTAAAATCAATCGGGATTTAATGAATCCAATGTCCGTCATTCCGGATGGGTGCATCGACATATTATTTTATTGCGATCCCGAAAGACCCTCCGCAGATGTGTACGGGACTGTCCTCAAGTACAAAACGATAAACTTTCAGGCTAATTGTGAATATTTCGGTGTGAGGTTTATGCCTAAGCAGGAAACCCAGCATTTTAAATATTCCATGAAGGAGGTAATCGATCGCCAAATCCCTTTAGCTGATATGTTAAAAATTGAACCTACCATTATGGAAAGGTTAATAACTGAACGGGATTTTCATAAAAGAATAAAGCTGTTCAAAGAAGAAATAGGGATTAATATTTTTACGTGTAACGGTTTGCCGGCAATAATAGAATATTCCTTGAACAAAATATATTCTTCTAAAGGAAATGTAAATATGAATCAATTAGCTGCTGAGACCGGATACTCTACAAGATACTTGCGAAAGCAATTCGATGCCCATATAGGGATGCCGCCCAAATTATTCAGCCAAATAGTGAGGTTCCAAAACTCCCTGCATATGTTATTGAATAAACAGGCCTTTACAGTTTGGGATGTAATTAATGAGAATGGGTATTTTGATCAATCACATTTAATTAATGAATTTAAAAAATTTGGTTACCTGACTCCTACTGAATTCATTGATGCCGTTTCAAAGAAATTTTCAAACCCAATATAACGTTCTTGCTATATAGTGATTACATTTGAAGGATCCCGTTCATGGTGACGAGGATCTTTTTTGTTTGGGTTTAATGCATGCGAAATATTCTGAAAGTTCCGTTTTTTACAATAAAAAAATGATGCGCGGCCTTATTGTATTAATAGATATTTTGTTTTGGGATTTCCACTAGAAAGGGGAAACGATGATGGGGAAAAACTATCGATTGTTCATTGATGGGAGATGGGTTGATTCAATATCAGGAAGAACATTTGAATCACTTAATCCTGCAACTGATGAAGTGAATGCTGTAGTTGCCGAAGCAGGTCCGGAAGATGTTGATTTAGCGGTAAAAGCTGCACGAAGGGCGTTTGAATCTGGCCCATGGGCTGAATTGGCACCGAGGGATAGAGGGAGGTTACTGAATAAAGTGGCACAGGCACTGTGGGAGAAAGCCGATATGCTCGCCGAAGTCGAATCACAAGATAACGGGCTGCCAATCAATGAAACAAAATTCATTGCGATGCCTGCCATGATAGATGTACTCGTATTTTATGCGGGATTAGCCAATAAAGTCCAGGGAAGTACCCTTGCCTCTCCCAATAACCGGTTCAATTATACCTTGAAGGAGCCAATCGGTGTCATAGGGGCCATAGTTCCTTGGAACTTTCCGCTTATGCTGACGATGTGGAAGCTTGCCCCTGCTTTAGCTGCAGGCAATACGATTGTGATAAAACCAGCTGAGCAAACTCCTGTAAGCATTCTGGAATTGGTTAAAATCTTTCAAGAAGTCGGAATTCCAGATGGAGTCATCAATGTTATTCCGGGATACGGGAAGATAGCGGGTGATGCCCTCTCCTCCCATCCTGACGTCGATAAAATCGCTTTTACGGGTTCAACGAATACTGGCCGCCTAATCATGCAGGCAGCAAGTAAGAACTTAAAACCAATTAGCCTTGAATTAGGGGGGAAATCACCAAATATAGTTTTTGATGATGCTTCAATTGATAATGCAGTGAATGGATCCATGTTTGGTATCTTCTTCGGACAAGGTCAAGTATGCGCCTCGGGTACAAGACTTTTTGTGCAGGAAAGCATATATGATCGATTCATGGAATCATTCGTGAAGAAAGCACGATCCATCCGTGTAGGGAATCCTTTAGACCATATGACCCAAATGGGACCGCAAGTTTCCTTGCAGCAACTTGACAAAATTCAACAATATGTAGCGGCCGGTCTGGAACAGGGAGCTAACCTTGTCATGGGAGGAGAAAGAAATACGGAGGCAGGAAATGGCTATTTCTTCACGCCCACTGTTTTTGAGAATGTTACCAATGATATGACAATTGCCCGCGAAGAAATTTTTGGGCCGGTTTTGTCGGTTATCAAGTTCAAAGATGAGGAGGATGCATTGAACAAGGCAAATGACAGCTTGTATGGATTGGCTTCAGGTTTATGGACCAATGATTTAAAACGGGCGCACCGGATGGTAAGGGGGTTAAAAGCGGGGACGGTGTATGTGAACACGTTTAGCATGCTTGATAGTGCAGCACCTTTTGGCGGCAGGAAGCAAAGCGGTTTCGGAAGGGAACTGGGTATCCAAGCGATGGATATGTACACGGAAACAAAAAATGTGTGGATCGATTTGAATGAGCAGGGCTTGAACTGGTATGGAGTTTAAGGGCAGGGACGCGTCCTAATGGGCAGCTTGAATGAGTTGGATTTCCAGCTATCCGCTTGATAAATCGGTATGAGTGTCATGTGTTTACTGATATTGGCTATCTTCATCATATTGAATATTGTTGGGTTAACGAGTCAACATCAGTTTTCTGGAAAGATGGCGGTAGGCAAATAAAATTTTGCACTTTATGCACGAGGTACTTCGAGGGGAAGTTTACTTAATGGATAGAATGATATTTTACCTAAAAGGGAGAGGTTAAGATGGAAAAAACTTCTAGTATGAAAGTAACGAGGGAAAAGCACCCGCTTGATCCATTAACGGCAGAAGAACTTAAACTTACGGTCCGGATTTTAAAACGTGATAAAGGATTGGATGACCATTACCGCTTCGCTAACATCAGCTTACTGGAACCTGCAAAATCCATTGTTCTGGATTATCGTGATGAAGAACAAATCAAGAGAGAAGCATTCTGTATCATTCTTCATAATCAAGAGGGAAAAACATATGAGGCTGTTGTTTCCTTAACGGAAGGAAGCATAACGTCATGGAAACTGATTCCTGGAGTGCAGCCATCCATAATGGCTGATGAATTCATGGAGTGTCAGGAAGTCGTGAAAAGCCACCCTGAGATGATAAAAGCCTTTGCCAAAAGAGGGCTTACGAATATGGACAATATCATGGTCGATCCATGGTCAGCAGGGAATTTTGGAATTGAAGAGGAAGTGGATGTACGAATCGTCAGGGCTTTATGTTATTACCGTACATCATTATATGATAATGGGTATGCACGTCCCATTTCAGGATTATATGTCCTTGTCGATTTAAATAAGATGGAAGTCATCAAGATTGTGGACAAAGGTGTCATACCATTTCCGCCGCTTGATGGAAATTATACACCCGATCAAGTAGGTGACATGAGGCAGGATGTTAAGCCTTTGGAAATAGTTCAGCCAAAAGGACCAAGTTTCACGACGGAAGGACATGTGATCGATTGGCAAAAATGGAATATTCGCTTTGGTTTCAACTCCCGTGAGGGTCTTGTCCTTCATACGGTCAGTTACAATGATGATGGAGTGCAGCGGCCAATCCTGTATAGAGCTTCTTTATCCGAGATGGTGGTGCCTTACGGTGATCCGACTGATCCGGTTAACAGGAACAATGCTTTTGATGCAGGGGAATACGGAATTGGCATGTTGGCGAATTCACTTGAACTTGGGTGTGACTGCCTAGGTGAGATCAAGTATTTTGACGCGAACCTGGTGGATAGTAAAGGGAATGTAATTCAAATTAAAAATGCAATTTGTCTGCATGAGGAGGATTTTGGAATTGGATGGAAACATACGGATTGGAGGACAGGTCATGTTGAAGTCCGCCGTTCAAGAAGATTGGTCTTATCAAGCATTTCTACAGTAGGAAATTACGAATACGGATTTTATTGGTATTTCTTTCAGGATGGGACGATACAGTTTGAAGTGAAATTGACAGGCATATTGCATACACAAGCCATCGAACCTGACCGGAAGCACCCGCATGGCAATCTGGTCGCACCTCAATTATTTGCTGCACATCACCAGCATTTCTTTAATATGAGGCTTGATATGATGGTTGATGGAATGAATAATTCAGTTTATGAAGTCAATACAAAAAGCATGGAAAAGGGACCGGACAACCCATATGGAAATGGTTTCTATCCGGTTTCTACTTTGCTTAAAAATGAATCCGAGGCTGTCCGGGACCTTGATTTGCGTACTGCGCGCTTCTGGAAGATCGTCAATCCCTCAAAAAAGAATAGATTGGGGGAACCGGTTGGTTATAAATTGTTTGCTGGGGAGAATTGTTTTCCGTTCGCCCATGATGATTCGCCTTTATTAAAACGGGCTGGATTTTTAAAACACCATTTTTGGGTGACGCCATTCGATCCTGATGAACAGTTTGCATCAGGGCGATACCCAAACCAACATGCAGGGGGAGAAGGATTGGAAGATTGGGTTAAAGCCGATCGCTCCATTGAAAATGAAGATGTTGTGGTCTGGTATAACATGGGCCACCATCATATAACACGACCTGAAGATTGGCCAGTCATGCCGACCGCTTATATTAGCTTCATTTTAAAACCGACGGGCTTTTTCAATCGGAATCCAGCTCTTGACGTGCCTCCATCAAAAGCAAAGAATTCAGCTTGCCAGGTGGACGGTCATACTTCCTGTCATTAAAATCAGTCGTTTCACTAACTATTGCTCGAAAAGGGGGAAACGAATCGAATGCTGCTGCTGACCAGTTTTATGATAGTCATGGCTTATACAATTTACTTTTCTAAAAAAGCCCATCTGAAAAAAGATCATATTGGTGTTGGCCTTGGTAAATGCATGGTCATGATGTTAAGCATGACGACAAGTTTAACCTTAAGTTTAATGCTGTCATTCCTGATGCCCGGCAAGCTGGCGGTTTTAACCGTTCTAGCCATCGCAATATGTGCAGTGGCAGGTTTCATCATCGGAAGGCCATTCGGTTTAACAGCGGTTATGGAGTCTCTGTCATCAACTCTGGATGGGGGCAATGATGGGAGCCATGCTTGGGGTCATGCTGCCTCTTGATTCACAAACTTTCATGCTCGTTTCGATGGATCTGATTTACCTTTGCAGTATATTCATTGTGACTTTTTATATAAAAAGAGCGGGTGTAAAAGAGAAAAAAAGTGGGAGGGGGGTTACTCCTTTCTTTCTGACCCTCTTGTTCTTCATCATCATAATCGTAACGTCTGCCGTTTGGGAACGTGATTATTTCAAGGTTGGTGGAGATTCGGAAATGGACATGCAACATCATCAACATGGCGGGTAGCTGTTGCAAGAATATCAACACAAAAAGGGCTGCAGCAGCAGCCCTTTTTGTGTTGAACACTTTTTGGGGGAATCACTTCATAAAATTACCAAGGGTCATTTCAAATAATGCGAACATATTAAAAGAATACAAAATGAAATATCCTGCTTAGTTTTGTACTTACATATATGGGGGTTGAAAATGGATATATTATTAGCTCTCTTGCCGGCATTATTCTGGGGAAGCATCGTTTTATTTAATGTGAAACTCGGGGGTGGACCCTATAGTCAAACACTAGGTACAACGATTGGCGCCTTGATTTTTTCAATTGGTGTTTATATTTTTGCCGATATTAAGCTGTCACTTTTGGTGTTTGGTGTCGGAGTCGTATCTGGATTGTTTTGGGCCGTTGGACAAGCTAATCAGCTTAAGAGCATTGATTTAATGGGAGTTTCTAAAACGATGCCGATTTCAACAGGATTACAGCTCATTTCAACCACTTTATTCGGGGTCATAGTTTTTAACGAATGGTCTACAATGAAAGCGATTATTTTAGGCGTTTTGGCATTGATCTTCATTATTATAGGAATCATCTTGACCTCCTTGGAAGATAAAGAATCGAAAGAGGGCAAGTCGGGAAACTTGAAGAAAGGAATTGTTATTCTCCTCATCTCGACATTCGGTTATTTGGTTTATGTGGTCGTGGCCCGTCTTTTTGATGTTGATGGATGGTCAGCGTTGTTCCCTCAAGCGATCGGGATGGTGATAGGCGGTCTGTTATTGACTTTTAAACATAAACCATTTAACAAATATACGATTCGCAATATCATTCCGGGATTGATATGGGCTGCAGGGAACATGTTTTTATTCATTTCCCAGCCACGTGTGGGAGTGGCCACTAGTTTTTCACTTTCGCAGATGGGCATAGTCATCTCAACTCTTGGCGGGATTTTCATTTTACGTGAAAAGAAAACGAAGCGCCAACTAATTGGAATCGTAATTGGGATTATCTTGATCATCATAGCTGGGATTATGCTGGGATTGGCAAAAAGTTAATTGGAGGGTGATTACATGTATACAGATTTAGAAGGTAAGGTCGTGGTCATAACCGGATCATCCACTGGTTTAGGAAAAGCGATGGCCATTCGCTTTGCTAAGGAAAAGGCAAAGGTCGTGGTTAATTATCGCACTAAATCAGAGGAAGCGGATAGTGTAATGGAAGAAATCAAAACAAATGGCGGGGAAGCCATTGCAGTAAAAGGCGATGTCACCGTTGAAGAAGATGTTATTAACCTTGTTCAATCAGCGATAAAGAATTTCGGGAAACTCGATATATTCATCAATAATGCAGGGATTGAAAATCCGGTTCCATCTCACGAGATGCCGTTAAGCGACTGGAATAGGGTAATCGATACTAACTTAACGGGGAATTTCTTAGGCTGCCGCGAAGCTATCAAGTATTTTGTCGAGAACGATATTAAAGGGAATGTAATTAACATGTCCAGTGTACATGAGATGATTCCCTGGCCTTTATTCGTTCACTATGCAGCTAGCAAGGGCGGGGTGAAGCTGCTTACGGAAACTCTGGCTCTTGAATATGCACCAAAAGGGATCCGCGTGAACAGCATTGGTCCCGGAGCCATCGCCACGCCAATAAATGCCGACAAGCTTGAAGATCCCGAAAAGAAAAAGGACCTTGAAAGCATGATTCCGATGGGGTATATCGGAAAGCCTGAAGAAATTGCCGCGGTTGCTGCATGGCTGGCATCTTCAGAGTCCAGCTATGTAACGGGCATCACTTTATTCGCTGACGGAGGAATGACAAAATACCCTTCATTCCAAGCGGGTAGAGGATGAGGTTTGATTAATTCCTCTTAAATGATGCAACAAGAATCCCAGCAGGATCAAGCCTGCTGGGATTCTTGTGTAAAGCATTAACGAGTATGATGATTATACCAGCTAATGAAATTATCGACGACCGTATCGATAAACTGGACAGTCGACTCATGTATAAGGCTGCCTTCGTTATCGATTTTGTCATGCACTGCACCAACATATACTTCATTCCCAGGAAGGAGTGGGGAGGAGATACCTATTGCGAATAAGATTTCACGCAAATGCAATTGAGCTTTTACCGTCCCTAATTGCCCCATTGACGTACCCATGATCCATGATGGTTTGCCGATCAAGACTTTATCGACACGTGATAACCAATCAATTGCATTGCCCAATACACCTGGAATCGTCCCGTTGTATTCAGGTGTTACCCACAAGACTGCATCTGCTTCGGCCACTTTGCTTTTAAATTCTTTTACAACCAATGGAGGATCATTTTCAATATCTTGATCATAAAAAGGTAAATCCCGAATGTTCAAGATTTCGAGATCAAATCGATCTTGATATCTAGTTTGAATATATTTGGCAAGCTTAAGGTTGTATGACTCTTTACGGATACTTCCCACTATGGCAACAACTTTCATCTCCAATACCTCCAATGATTTTATAATGGATAATCATGTAAATGTTCCACTTACCTATTATAATAGGAATGTAATTGAAAGGGAAAAAGGATGCTTGGAAAATAATCATTCGGCGGATGGCCCTTCAATCACACCACGATGAAAATGCTTTTCCATGACATAGCCAAAAAAGGAGGCAAGCATTTGTTGAAACAGCATGCCAAGTACAACGGGTACCGCAACGGTAGCAGGGAAATAGGTGGTTGCAAGAACGGCTCCAGCACTGATGTTTCGCATACCGCCTGTAAATGTCAAGGTGATGATATCCGCCTTTTCCCATCTTAAACATGCACCGACCATCCAAGAAAGGGCATAACCTGAAGCGGCTATGAACAAAACCAAGAAGGCCATGATCATTATTTTCTTATCGAAATGGGTTAAGTAAGGCGCAATTTTTGAACTGTTCAATATGACTACGATTCCAACGCTTATCTTGGAGAATGGAGCTAATCGGGGAGATAGTGTATTTTGTATCTTTCCTTTTGTAGCCTGATTCAAGAACATGGCAAGCATGGAGGGAAGAACGACCATTCCGATTAATCCTTTCACTATCGACCCCAAATCCATTTCGATCGAACCGCCTCCGAAAAGGGAAATACTGTATGGGACGATGAATGGCGAGAGTAGGGTGTCGATTAAGATGATGGTTAGGGCAAGTATGGCATTACCCTTATAAATGGATACCCAGATCATACTGGTGACACCGGTTGGAATCACTACAGCGAGGACTAGGCCGGTAATTGTGAAAGCATCACCATGAAACACTAAATGACCGAGGCCAAAAGCCCAAATTGGCATAAGCATATGAAGGATGATCAATACGATGAAAACGGGTAAAGGGTGGGTGACTGCCTGTTGCAGGGAGTTAAAGTTAGAGCCTAAACTCCCGGAAAATGTAATGAAGGCAAATATCCATGGAACAAGAAAGGTATAATCCATTAGATGTTCGGACAATAATACCCCAATAATCACGCTTATCGGCGTGATGAGAGGCATGACTTTATCGAGTTGTTCATTTATTGTTTTCAGCATCATTCATCCACTTCCTCATCCATTCTATTAAGTAAGTTTACCATATTCCAAAACATATAATTTGTAAGACAAGAATTTTGTCAATTTATTTTTGGAAATGGTGAAATGCATTTAATGTAAGACTATATAAAATTGGCCAAGTGGGATGCTAATATATCCATTCTTTTTGTGTTCTCTATTACTTTCACTGCTATGAAACAAAAAGGGTTGCAAGCTTTCCCTGATGGATGGTTTTATAAGGAGGTTTTAGACAGGATTGTTCGATGCAGCGTTGTATATTCAATGAAAAATAGTTTAAAGTAGAGGAGAGAGGTGAATGAAATGTCAGAAAAGGTTTCCAGTATAATGTGGTTTAGTCTTGCAGTACAAGCCCTGCTTGTTCTTGCTGATCATGATGGATTATGCAATAGTAATAAATTGGCCGTTAAGCTTGATTCGGAGTCAGGTTTTCTTAGAAAAATATTAAGTAATTTAGTGAAGGCAGGGCTGATTCAAGCGAAGGAAGGAAGAGATGGGGGATATTCACTTGCCAAAAATCCCGAACAAATCATTCTTGCAGATATATACTCTGCAATTAAATCCGAACCTTTTTCAAAAGGCTTTCTTGATGTGAATGCTAAAAAATGCTTTCAACCATCTTCCCGCGAAGCTTTATGCGGCTTGAAAAACGAGATGGAGAGCTGGATTATACAAGGCTTGGAACAAAAGACGATTGCTGATTTACTATCAAAATCTTAATGTGAAAAACGAAACTGACAAGGTTTCGTTTTTCTTAAACTGTATTTGACAAAAGAACAGTATGCGTTATATACTGTTCCTGTAATAATTACAGTTAAATGGAGGTCATTATCAATGACAAAAAATATAATGAGTAAAGAAGAGTACCTGAATAAAGCGAAAGAATTGAATGTACCGCTTGAAAAGCCGAAAGTCCTTAATGATACGGATTTCATTACGGTAGCAAAAGAACGGAGATCTGTTCGCCAGTACGATACTGAATACGTGATGACTGAAGAGGAAATTCGTGAAATCCTGGAGATTGCGATTCAAGCGCCGTCTTCTTCCAACTTACAGCCATGGAGATTCCTTGTGATTCAAGATAAGCAAACCCAACAAGAATTGCTACCCATCGCAAATAACCAACAACAAATCGTCGATGCATCTGCTGTCATTGCCGTTTTAGCTGATATAGAAGGTTACAAAAATGCAGAACGGATTTATGGTGAATTGGTCAATAAAGGGATCATGAAGAATGAAATCAAAGAGCCATATGTAGCCTCTATTCTGCATAATTACGGCAACTTTTCCGCTGAGAAGGCTTTAAGCGTAGCCATGATTGACGGTGGCTTGGTTTCCATGCAGATCATGTTGGCTGCAAAAGCAAAAGGATACGATACAGTCCCAATGGGAGGGTTCGATGAAGCCAAATTTGTGGATGCGTTCAATGTACCGGAAAACTTCAAACCTGTCATGTTGATTTCCCTTGGAAAAGGAACTAAAGCAGGATTTGAAAAAGTCCGTTTGCCACTCGATACTATATTGACTTGGAATAAATTCTAAGGAACAAACTAAGAAAGAGGATAGCTAAAACCGCTATCCTTTTTCTCATGGTTTGAGATTGGCTCTGAAAAATCATTTATTCTCGCGAGCGATAAATGAATGTGTTACAATTTTTCCAGATATTTCTTTGAAATGTCTCCTCTAAAAATCACCGACCGGCAAATTAAGCTAATGAATTCCTTTTGGCGCTGCTAGCCAAAATACAGCAATTATCGTGGGTTTAGCCGTTGACAATGGATGGGAGGGAGTCCGTATGAAGAATATGAAAAGTGAAGTGTTCTCGTGGTTGAAAGCTATCTTATTCGCTTTAATGATCGTGTTCATTTGCCAACAGTTTTTATTTACGCCAGTCACGGTAAAAGGTGAATCAATGGAGCCGACTTATGAAAATGATGACCGGATCGTGGTAGCTAAAATCGGAAAGCCGGAGCGCTTCGATATGGTCGTATTTTATGCTCCGGACGCGGAAGAGAATTATATAAAAAGGGTGATCGGATTACCAGGGGACAGCGTCGAAATGAAAGATGATGTCTTATATATCAATGGGAAAAAGTATAAAGAACCATATTTGAATACAAAAAAAGGAGAAATTCCACCTGAAGAGAATCTGACGGAGAATTTCACCCTAAGTGATTTACTCGGGAAATCCAAGGTACCTGTCGGTCATTTATTTGTCATGGGGGATAATCGAAGGAATAGTTGGGATGGAAGAAGATTTGGTTTTATTTCTGAAAAATCACTTGTGGGCAAAGTGAAATTTCGTATCTACCCTTTAAATGAAATGGGAGTGCCGAAGTAAAAGGATTACAGCGAATTCAAGTGAAAGCCTAGATGATAATGATATGGACTAAGTTGTATTTATAGCAGATGATGGATAAGAACCTTTTCCTATTGGTAAGGTTTTTATTTTGGATTGTGGGGGATTAATATGAAGAATGGTTTATCTGCCATTTCCATCCCGATGCTGGATGAAGAAATGGGACGTCAGGTTAAAGGACATGTCGATTCGCTGACGGTTCCTCAAGGAAGCTTAGGACGGCTTGAAGAATGGATAATTGAACTGGCCAAGATGACAGGGGAGGCATTTCCGGACATTTCGAAACCGGGGGTGATCGTGTTTGCAGCCGACCATGGAATTACGGAAGAAGGGGTTTCTGCGTATCCAAAAGAAGTGACGGAACAAATGGCACTTAATTTCCTGAATGACGGTGCTGCCATCAATGTATTAAGCCGTGCGATAGATGCTTACTTGGACATTGTCGATATAGGGATCGATGCAGATATCGAAGCACCGGGGTTAACTTCCAGAAAAGTCCGTAATGGAACTAGAAACTTTTATAAGGAAGAAGCTATGACAAAGGAAGAAGTAAATCAAGCACTTGACATTGGATATGACCGTGCAGAGAAAATGATTGCCCGTGGTGTGAACTGCCTGATTCTTGGTGAAATGGGAATCGGAAATACGACATCCAGTACCGCCATCATCTCCATCATAAGCGGGAAAAGCGTCGAATCACTAGTGGGGCAGGGAACAGGATTGAAGTCAGAAGGCATTTTACATAAGAGAAGAATAATTGAAGAAGCGATTTCATTAAGAAATCCTAATCCTGATGATCCAATCAACATTTTGATGAATATCGGTGGATTCGAAATTGCAGGTATGGCAGGGGCCATGCTTGCTGCAGCGAATAACCGTATCCCCATTCTTGTTGATGGTTTCATAACAACAACGGCTGCTGTATTGGCAAACCTGATTTCCGGACGTGCAGCCGATTATATGTTTGTTGGACATCGATCTGCAGAACCTGGTCATAGAGCGGCCATAGAACTGCTTGGCAAGGAACCGATCCTCGACCTGGGAATGAGAATCGGGGAAGGAACAGGGGCTGCCCTGTCATACCCCATTCTCAAGGCAGCGACATTGGTCATTAAAGAAATGGCAACATTTGAATCTGCTGGCGTGTCAAATAAGTAAGGAAAAGGAGACCTCGATACGCTGGTCTCCTTTTTATACAGGTAAAAAAAGTGGATACTGCATTGGAACATTCTTCTATCCCCCTGTTATTTAATGGGCAGATGATCTTTATATTTCTTCATTTTCCTGACGACGGAAGGCTGGCTGATACCTAAGAATTTAGCCATTTCATATGTGGACTTGCATTGTTTACTCGCTTTCATCATCATCCATTTTTCGACTTGTTCGAGGGCGGTATTGAGATCACTATCATCAACCATCATATTGTCGATCATTAGGGTATCATCTATTTTCTCCAAAGATTCTTGTCCATGAAAATGGGAGGGGAGAAAGCCTGGGAAAATGATGGAGTCTTCCGAGGTCAAAATGAGCCGTTCAATCAGGTTTTCCAATTCACGCACGTTTCCTGACCATTTATGCTGAATCAGTATTTCGTAAGTGGAAGGGTGCAATTTCTTATCCGACTTGTATTTCTTATTGATGATTTCGAGATTATGATTGATTAAGATGGCAATGTCTTCTTTTCTTTCGCGTAACGGCGGTATTTGGATGGGAATCACATTTAAGCGATAATACAAATCGAGCCTGAATGTTCCCTTCTCCACCATATCCTCAAGGTTTTGATTGGTTGCCGTCACAAGCCGGAAATCAATCTTATGCTCTTTTTTCCCTCCCACTCTTTTAAAGGTCTTCTCTTGCAGGACATTTAATAACTTCACTTGCATATCGAGGGGAAGCTCCCCGATTTCATCCAGAAATAAGGTTCCGTTATCTGCTTGTTCGATCAGCCCTTGCTTCCCCTGCTTCTGCGCTCCGGTGAAGGATCCCGCTTCATATCCAAACATTTCCGATTCAAAGAGACTTTCTGGGATGGTACTGCAGTTGACTTCGATGAATGGCTCTTTGCTGCGGTAACTCTGGTTGTGCAGCCGGCGGGCGAATACGCTCTTTCCCACACCGGATTCCCCAAGAAGCATGACTGTCGCATCCGTTTTGGAAACACGGTGTATCGTTTTGGCGATTTGCCGCATTTCCTTGCTGCGATAGATCAACTCCTCCTGTTCCCTAAGTTCCTCGACCTCCGATTGGTATTCTTGAATCTTTTTCTCCAATTGACCGTACTGATCCTGGAGGTTCCTGATTTCAGTTTGATCTTGGGCATAGCTGACGACTCGAATCAATTCACCATCATCATCAAAGATGGGATAGGCAGTCGACATGACGATTTTTCCCGTCTTCGTTTGCTGCATGATCTGGATAGGCGTTTTCTCTTTCAATACCATGGCGGAAATCGAAGGTGAAAGGATTCCTTCCGTTTCGAGCTGGTAAACGGATTTTCCAAGGTAATGTTCCGGTTCGATTCCATATATCCACCAATGGTTAGGATTCGTGAATAAAATGAATCCTTTTTCATCGGTCACGGTAATATTATTATTGGATGTGTTGATAATGCATTCCAAAACTCTTTTGACGTTGTTATCACTCATCATTTTCCCCCTTATCCACTGTGCCGGTGATTCAAATATAAATCAAAAACAGAAGCGAAATCAAGAATTTTCAGATATTTCGATTTGGAATTGAATCATTTTTTATAAGAATCATGCCTGGGATAGTCTCACTCATTTCATTCATCAAAGCTAAAACTAGAGTAATAGAGACGCCACCCACATTAAAGTAGATGGATACTTATACGGTTAACCTACTTATGTTTGGGTATAAATAAAGTAGAGAGTAATCGATTGAAGGAGTGATTGACTTGGCTGAAAACACAACCTTGGGACAATATTTATACGACTGCTTAAAAGCAGAAGGCATTACAGAGATTTTTGGTGTGCCCGGAGACTATAATTTCTCATTGCTAGATACTTTGGAAGATTACGATGGGATTGAGTTTATTAATGGACGAAATGAACTTAATGCTGGATACGCAGCGGACGCATATGCCCGGGTGAAGGGCATGTCGGCACTGATAACCACCTTTGGTGTCGGTGAAATGAGCGCATGTAATGCAATCGCTGGAGCGTACAGTGAAAATGTGCCGCTCATCCATATTGTCGGCTCGCCAAAGACCATGATGCAACAGGAAAAGGAGCTTGCCCACCATACCTTAATGGATGGAGATTTTGATGTTTTCCGTAAGGTTTATGAGCATATTACCGGTTATACAGCAATACTTACACCAGAAAACGCAGCTAGGGAGATACCGGCTGCAATCCAAATCGCGAAAGAAAAGAAAAAGCCCGTTTATTTGGTGGTGGCTATCGATCTCGTTGAAAAACCATTGCTTTCTCACGGTAAGACATCAGAAAACATGACCAAAACGAATGTCGATGCTTTGCAGTCTGCAGTGAAGCATATAAAAGGCATGTTAGAACATGTAAATAAAGCCGTTCTGCTTGTCGACGTGAAAACACTTCGTTATAACTTGCAGAAACCCGTACTGCAGCTCGCTGAGAGGTTAAATGTTCCAGTTGCTTCATTGATGCAGGGGAAAAGCGGGTTTGATGAGAGTCATCCCCAGTATATTGGTGTATACGGCGGAGCTTTCGGAAGTAAGGATGTAACTGAGACTGTTGAAGAAGCGGATTTGATCATAGCCGTTGGTGCTGTTTGGTCAGACGTCAATACTTCCAAAGGTACAGCAAAGCTTAACCCGTTGAAAATGGTGGAAATACAGCCTGACACATTAAAAGTGGGGGAAGCCAGTTATATGAATGTCAAGGCGGAGGAAATACTAAATGCGCTCCAGGACATTGGCTACCGTCAGAACGAATCTGTCGGAAACATCTCGTTTCCGTATGACACAATGGTGGAAGACCCGTCAGCACCACTGAAAGCGACTTCCTATTATCCTCGAATTCAGCAAATGTTGAAGGAGAATGATATTGTGGTCACGGAAACAGGAACATTCTCTTATGGCATGTCACAGGTCAGATTGCCGAAAGGGGCGACCTACATAGCCCAGGGAGGCTGGCAAAGCATTGGTTATGCGACGCCCGCAGCTTTCGGTGCTTGTATAGCGGATAGAAACCGGCGTGTTCTTTTGTTTACCGGGGACGGATCGATACAGCTGACAGCACAGGAAATAAGCTCGATGCTGGAGAACGGCTGTAAGCCCATCGTGTTTATCCTCAACAATAGCGGCTATACGATAGAAAAATTCTTAAACGTAAAAGTCGATATAGAAAAACAGAAATACAACGAGATACCAGAGTGGAATTATACAAAACTGGCTGAAGCATTTGGTCAAGAGGCATTCACAGCAAGAGTCGAGACGAATGGTGAACTGGATGAAGCCATTACAAATGCCCAAGATATGAACGCCGATAAACTTTGCCTTATAGAACTGGTCGTGAAAGATCAAATGGATGCACCGGATTATTTGAAAAAAATACGGCAGTACCTTGAAGAGCAAGAGAAACTAAAGTAATTCCATGTTCGAAATGCACTCACCCCTGATTAAACACTAGAATATACTTTAATGTTTTGTTTAGAAACCTCACTAGATTGAAGAATTATGAAATACTCCTGCCGAATAACTGGCTAGCCGAGACATCACAGGCGCTTGCTTTGAGGTGGCTTGGCAGAAAGCCGGCGGAAAGGGAGCGGATTTCTGGAATCGACTGAAATGTTTTTGAAAGAAAAAAGCTCAGGCAAACTTACTCTTCCTATTAGTATACTTTCTGAAAAGGTCTTCTGTGATGAAGGCCTTTTTTTTGTTGGAAATTATATCTGGACGGCCCGATCAAGGACAAGAATGCAAGTTGAAAAAGTAAACAGGATATATCCAGAACGACAATACCAATATTGGTAACTGTCATTTCAAAATTGAAACCAAGAATTTAAAAACTAAGAGTATTATGAAAATATCATGAAGTAATAGGAAAAATATTTTTCCTTAGCAGAGAAAACCATTCTTTCCCGGCTAGCAATCTGTAGAGAAGGAGATCCAAAAAATGCGTAAAAATGTATCATTAGCGCGGTTAATAGAGTCGAATAAAGAAAATCTCAACAATAATCAGATGTTCATAGATCTTATAGAAGAAAAAGTCCATAGAAAGCAAGTTGAAATGCAGGAAAGACATCTAACAAAACAGGCAGGTGAGGGAAATGTTATTAAGAAAGGCTTGGTTATTGCAACAAATGATAACCTATGATAGAAAAAAGAAGGATGAAATAGGCCAACGAATGGAATTATCAAGCTTTGAAGGAGTCCATATCAGTAATCAACTGAATTATGCGATTGTGGAAATGCAAAGGTTAATACGCGAGTGAGGATGGAAGCTGCTTCTGTAGCATACATCAAAATTATATTTTTATTGCTCTTTGACATATCAAATCACCTCTGCCATATCACACGACAATACGAGTAAGTGTGGTGAAAATATTTGCAATCAATTAGTGCTTTTATTCCTTTAACTATGATAATTGTTGTAGCAATTTTTATAGGGATCATAATAAGTTTGCTAAAAAAATAGAAAATAGTTAGAGACTTAGGTTCTAAAAAGAGAATTAGTCTATAAGGAAAAACAGCATATCAACTTGATGTGCTGTTTTTCCTTATATTAGGGAATAATAACAAATAACATAATTATCTGGATTTTACTAGTCTGACAAGTTTTTAATTCCAGTACATTAATAAATGATACAGACAAATAAAAAAGCCATTCCCATATTAAAAGGTTGCACCTTTAACGGAAATGACTTTCACCCTGTTTCACAACTTTAAACAGACGGGAACAGGTAAAATAACAAATGGGGTGGAGTATTCAAAAGCAGGCCTTTTGCTTTTGTTTTTTGGAAAGAAAGAACAGTCATACTAATGAATATATGACCGATTTTTATCCAAAGGAAGGGGAGAAGGGGTATAAGCCCTACCACCAGTTGGCGGCTATTTTACATTATGATACGCAAAAAAGCGTGTATGATATTTTATCAAGCCACGCTTTTTTGCTCTTTATCGTTTACTGTCATCATCATTTAGTTAAGAACTCGGACCGCCTTCACAAAGCTAGGTCCCCAGTAGGAATTGTTAATGTTAGCGTAGGAAACACCTTTAGATGTCGAAGCATTCAGCATTTGGCCGTTACCGGCATAAATTCCTACATGATTGATTACTCCATCATTATTGGTATCGAAAAATACTAAATCCCCTTTTTGCAGGGCTTTCGAGGATACAGCTGTACCAACGTGTGATTGGGCCACTGAATTTCGAGGCAAGGAAATACCTGCACTTTGGAATGCCCTTAATGTGAAAGAAGAGCAATCAAATACGTCAGTGCGTGAAGTGCTCGCACCGTAAACATACTTGGCTCCCATGTATTTGGCGCCAGCTGCCAAAACTTGATCTACTTTGGTGGATTTGGACGGTTTATTACTTGCAGATGCAGATGCAGATGCCGAGGCCTTCCCTGAAACACGGATGGTTTGGCCGATACGAATACGATCTGAATTAGAAATATTAGGGTTTATTTTAAGTAAGGCACTAAGGGAAAGGTTATATCTTTTAGCGATTGTTGATAAGGAATCCCCTAATTTAACGACATAAACGTCTGTTGTATTTTTACTTTTATCCGGATTGCTGGTAATGGCATTAACCTTCAAGACCTGGCCGGGAAAAATGAGAGTGCTAGTCAAATGGTTTATAGACTTTAATTGTTGGACAGTCATATTATTGACTCTGGCAATTTTGCCCAGTGTATCGCCGGATTTGACTTTATATGTAGCATTTGAACTGTTTTTAGCCGTAGAGCTGGATCCAGAGGCTTGTCCGGAAACCCGGATGGTTTGGCCAATATATATCCGGTCCGAATTAGAAATATTAGGGTTTAATTTAAGCAGGGCACTAACGGATACATTATATTTATTGGCAATTTTAGATAAAGAATCCCCAAGTTTAACCACATATTTTTCGGTTTTATCTTTACTTTTATCTGTACGGTTGTTAAGAGTATTAAATTTCAAGACTTGGCCGGGAAAAATAAGGTTACTAGTCAAATGGTTTTGAGATTTTAAGTGCTGGACAGTTGTATTATTGGCTTTAGAGATTTTATCTAGGGTGTCCCCTGATTTAACTTGATAAGAACCAGCATAAGCAGAAGTGCCGGCGATTAGGGTACCTATAATGGTCCCCGCAAGAATGAAAGAGTTTTTAGAATTGTTCATTTAGGAAAGTTCCTCCTGATGTGGTAAAAAAATATCTAGCATTTATATTATAAAGGTATGGAATATAAAAAACATGGCCCATATCAATAAAATTCAACTTTTTCATCATTTTTCGGGTTATTCTGTTACAGGAAAATGGGAGTCTGGTACATTGGGTGGGTTCATTGGAGTATAAGGGGACCAAATCTTGGAATTTTGCATAAATGGATAGCTAGTAAACTCAAAAGAGCATTTCGTATAATGGAAGTTTGAGTTACGGTAATTAAAAGAAAGGTAAGAATAATAAATCCTTACCTTTCCGTGATTAATTTTTTAATTTTGTACGTAGGGGGCATCAGGCTCACGATTTTACTATGTGATGAAACTTTGAGTAGGGGAATGGTTTTCTTGAATGGCTAATTAAATATGGATTTCATACTAACATTTAGATATTATTACCGGGGTAATTGGCTGGAAACCTAAAGCTTTCATTCACTACTTTTTGATATATCGGAATGCTTACGGACATAGTTAAATCCCCTCAAAGTTGTGTAACATCCACAGAGTTTATACAGTTCACTTAGAGGGGGTAACATCACGGAGACTATTTTGGTCCCCTGTTTTTAATTAAGTTCTTACGGGATATATATGGATTGTCGGTAACCCAGAATCGCCAAGGGTAATCTTTTGCTTCCCCGGAGTTGTCGATTCCGACGCGGGGACCGCTGGATATGTGGCCAGGCTTTTTTCCTGCAGCCAGATAAAGCGGGGGGGCCGTAAAAGATCGACCATAATCATCCATGGTGATGCCTAGTGCCTTTGTTAGCTTCCCTGGTCCATCGGTCCATTTACGAATATCGGCAATTCCGCGTCTTTCCTGCATTAACTCGAGACCTGAATACGGTTCAATCGCGCGAATTAAAATGGCTTCCGGATTTTCAGGTCCGCCGCTTACGACATTAACCAGTGTATGTGTGTGCATGACGTATGTATAGATCAAACCGGAATTTCCGAACATCACTTCCGTCCGTTTTGTCCGTCTATTTCCAAAACTATGTGCGGCCCTGTCCCCAGGTCCAATATAGGCCTCTGTTTCAACAATGAATCCAGAAGCGGTTCCATCCGCTGTTTCTTTTACGATCAGGCAGCCAAGAAGGGATTTTGCCAGTTCAAGCGTGGGCTGCTGATAAAAATCTGCAGGCAAAATTGAATCGTTTATCTTGTTCATAGTATCACCCCATTTAGTCTCATATAGGTAAAATTCCCTTATCAATGAAAAAGAAACATAGGATTGAAGGGATGAAAAAGGCCGGCTGATTATATCAGCCGGTCCCAAGCATATTTTAGCCTAATTCTTTTTCCGTTTCTTGATCTCTTTTGATTCGGCCCGAACCCACGGAAAGTGCCACTAATATCCCTGCGGAAACAAAAAAGATACCGGTGATGAAAACACTGGAGAATGCATCGATCCAAGCATTTTCTATCGTTTTTACAAGGACATTGCTGACTTCTGCGGGCATTTTAAGGTTTTCAGGATAAAGCATGATGTTGAATAACGTATCCGTTTTATCGGCTAATGCTTTCAGTGCTTCATGCAATATAGGGTCCTTTTGACTTACGACCGCATCATCCATATTTTGCTGGAGATTGTGATTCATGACAGCATTCAAAATCGTGATGCCCATCGTTCCACCTATTGATCGGAAGAAAGTTGAAGCCGCTGTAACCGACCCGAGCTGCGATTTTGGAAATTCGTTTTGAACGGCAATCATCAATGTCGGCATGACAAGCCCCATACCTATCCCAAGGATGGCCATGAATGAGTACGCAGTGAATATAGTCGTACTGCCGTCCATCGTACTCATTAGGAAAAAGCCAAGTGTCGCAAAGGCCATTCCAAAGGTAAGCACGGTACGAAAACGGAATTTCAAAAGTAACCGCCCGCCAATGATGCTGGAAAGAATCATACCGATCATCATTGGAGTCATGGTCGATCCCGCTTTTGTTGGTGAAACTCCCAAAACGCCTTGCATGAACAGCGGGACGAACATGATTGCCCCAAACATGCCAAGGCCAAGCAGAAATCCTAAAATATTCGTGGTGGAAAAAACTCTATTTTTAAAGAGGGATAAATCAAGGATCGGTTCGACCGCTCTTCTTTCAAAAATGATGAATAGGACAATGAAGACAATGGTGCTGCCGAAAATCAAGATAGATTCCAGTGATAACCATTCGAATTTATCACCACCGAAGGTCAAGCCAAGCAATAACAGGACAATACCAGGAATCAAGGTGAAGATCCCTAGATAATCGATATTCACTTTCTCGGTTTTCCTTATCGCTTCATGTTTCAATCCTACATAAATCAAAATGGCCGATAGTAAGCCCGTCGGTACATTGATCAAAAAGATCCAATGCCAGCTGATATGGTCAACGATCAGGCCGCCCAGAAAAGGACCGATGACAGAACTTAATCCAAAAAGGGCTCCGAATACACCCTGCCATTTGGCTCTTTGTTCCGCAGAGAATATATCGCCGATGATTGTTTGGGATAAAGGCATGATCATTCCGCCGCCGATTCCCTGCAGACCTCTGTAGATGATCAATTGCTCCATCGAAGTGGCTGTGGCACATAAAAACGAACCGATCGTAAATATGATTGTGCCAAGCAGATAAAGGGAACGCCTGCCATATAAATCAGATAGCTTTCCAACAATGGGTACAACAGTCGTTGAGGCTATTAAATAGGCAGTCGTTACCCATGCAAAGATGGTGAAACCATTCAATTCCCCGATAATTGTCGGCATGGCCGTACCGACAATCGTCTGTTCCAATGAACTGAAAAACATTCCTATGATCAATCCTGTTAAGACAAGCCTGGTATTGACCGCTTTTTTTTCCATTTGCATAGCATTTCTCCATTTCTATAACTGTATTTCTTATTCGTTTGTGACTAATAGGTCAAAATTATAAATCTCTAATGACCAATTAGTCAACGTTTTTTTTTTGCAAAAGAATTCAATTACATGACTATATTGCGTAAGGTGGATATAAAGATTCATCCATATCACTATAAGTAATTCGATCAGAAACCACCAAATCCTTCCTGATTAATATCTCCAACGTGTTTCCATTTATCATATTCGATATAATAAGGTGGAACATAGATGAACTTATGATTGGAAGTGTAAGATATGAATAAAAAAATCGGGTTTATTGGATGCGGCAAAATGGGTGAGGCAATGCTTGAGGGCATGCTGCTTGCAGAGGTCATTTCACCTGAAGGAATCATGGTCAGTACTGCGAGTGCGGAGACCAAAACTAAAATCACCACGAAATATAACGTTAGAGGTACTTTGGATAATAAAGAGGTTGCCGGTTTTGCCGATTTTCTCTTTCTGGGGATCCAACCTGCCATGCATAAGCAAGTACTTGAAGAAGTGAAGAATCATGTTAAAGAAGACGCCGTTATCATTACTATGGCAGCAGGGATCACTGTATCTCTAGTTGAGAAAAGCTTCGAAAAAAGAGTGAAGGTTGTCCGGACGATGCCAAACACTCCTTCGCTTGTCGGTGAAGGCATGACTGCCATGTGCATCAATGATGAAATTACCGATGCTGATATAGAGGGTGTGACTGCACTGCTGAATAGTTTCGGTAAAACGGAAATCCTGCATGAAGATTTGATGGACGCAGTTCCGGCCATCAGCGGTTCGTCGCCTGCTTATGTTTATATGTTCATCGAGGCGCTGGCTGATGGAGGGGTCCGTGATGGCATTCCACGAAAACAAGCATACCGAATGGCAGCACAAGCTGTAATGGGAGCTGCTAAAATGGTACTGGAAACGGAAAGGCATCCTGCTGCTTTAAAGGATGATGTCTGCACGCCGGGCGGATCAACGATATCTGCGGTGGCGTCTTTAGAAGAGAATCAGCTAAGATCCAGCATTCTGCAAGCAATGAAGGCCTGCACGGATAAAACGAAAGGTTTCAGTAAATGAAGAAAGATGGATTGCCTATTAGCGGGCAATCTCATTCGTGAAATATTTTCAGAATGTTTGGAGAAAAGAGGGGGCTGCAATAATGAAAGGTTATATAGAAGAATTAAGGAAGATACTTTCGGAAGAACAAGTAACTGTGAATGAAACTTTATTGGAACAGCACAGCCATGATGAATCATATCACACCCCGCATTTACCGGATATGGTCATATATCCAAGGAATACTGCAGAAGTAAGCAAAGTCATGCGTTATGCGAATGAGCATGAAATACCAGTCATTCCTTTTGGGTTAGGATCAAGTTTGGAGGGGCATGTCGTTCCAGTCAAAGGGGGTATTTCCCTGGATTTGTCCTTGATGAATCAAATATTGGAAATCAGGGAAAATGATTTCCTTGTTAAGGTCCAACCGGGTGTGACAAGGACGCAACTTAATAAAGAAATAAAAAAATACGGTTTGTTCTTTTCCGTCGATCCTGGCGCCGATGCTACATTGGGTGGGATGGCAGCTACGAATGCAAGTGGGACGACCTCGGTTAAATATGGGATAATGCGCGATCAAGTCAGGGATTTGGAAGTGGTTTTAGCAAACGGTGAAGTGATTCATTCCGGAAGCTTAGCGACAAAATCATCTTCAGGCATTCATTTGAATGGCTTGTTTGTCGGCTCTGAAGGTACGCTGGGTGTATTTACTGAACTGACATTGAAGGTATATGGCATCCCTGAAGTCACAATGGCCGGAAGAGCCTCATTTCCAACCGTCGAACAGGCAGTATCTGCGGTTAATGGGATCATGCTTGCTGGAATCCCGATTGCACGAATTGAATTGGTGGATGCAGAGTCCATAAAAAAAGTTAATCAATTCATGGACAAATTCTATGATGTCCAACCAACTCTATTCCTCGAGTTTCATGGGAATTTTGCCGGACTGGAACAGGACGTCAAATTTGCCAAGGAAATCGTAAGTGATTTTGGCTGTGGAGATATCCAGTTTGAAACCGATTCAAAAGCACGGAACGCCTTATGGGAAGCGCGCCATAATCTCGCGTACGCTTTCATTCATAGTGCACCCGGAAAAAAGCTGATGGTGACCGACGTAAGTGTGCCCCTACATGAATTATCGAATGCCATACTGGATACAAGGAAGAAAGTCGAACAATCCAAAGTGGAGGGTGCGATTGTAGGACATGTAGGTGACGGGAATTATCACGTATTGTTCATGATTGATTTGAAAAATCCTGAAGAAGTTAAAGAAGCGAAGAGGTTAAATGAAGAAATCGTCGAATATGCTTTAACAAAAGGCGGTACATGTACGGGTGAACATGGGGTAGGACTTGGAAAATCGAAGTATCAGCGAAGGGAGCATGGAGCTGCTTATGAAGTGATGAAAACGATCAAACAGGCTTTGGATCCGAAAGGAATAATGAATCCTGGAAAGATTTTCATAGATTAAGAGGAATATTCTATTTTGTATGATTAGTAAGAACATCAACCGGGGAAAGGGCAGACTTGATCAAGAAGTGGCATATCTTATATCTCCGGAAAAATCGCCCGTCCGAGCAGATAATCCAACCCATATGAGGATAATTCGACCCTTGTGCGGAATATCCCGGCCTGATCCAGATATCATACGAAGAAGCTCAGCTTCATCGAGGCCCTCGTCCAAAAAAAATAAGACTCCAGACAAGATTCTGGAGTTTTATTTATATTAAGCGTTAATGTTATTCGGGTTTAAGGCGTTTTCAACACTTACGTAATTGTAGCCAAGGTCTGTGGCAACTGCTTCGAACGTGATTTCACCGTTCGCCACATTGACGCCTTTTGCAAGAGCATCATTTTCAAGGATCGCTTTGATGGCACCTTTATTTGCAATTTGAAGAGCAAATGGTACTGTTACGTTAGTTAAAGCTACTGTAGAAGTTTGAGGCACTGCTCCTGGCATATTCGCCACTGCATAATGAACTACTCCATGTTTAACATAAGTAGGGTTATCATGTGTTGTTATGTGGTCGACCGTTTCAAAGATACCGCCTTGGTCGATTGCAACATCGACAATGACTGAACCTGCAGACATCGTTTTAACCATTTCTTCAGTAACGAGCTTAGGAGCTTTAGCACCTGGAATCAATACAGCACCGATTACTAAATCGGCATCTTTGACTGCTTCTGCAATGTTATAAGGGTTGGAGATGAGTGTAGTCAGTTCATTTCCGAAAATATCATCAAGCTGACGCAGGCGGTCAGGGCTTAAGTCAAGAATGGTAACATCTGCGCCTAAACCAATAGCGATTTTAGCAGCATTCGTTCCAACCATTCCTCCGCCGATTACAGCGACTTTACCGCGTTTAACTCCAGGAACTCCGCTTAAGAGTATTCCTTTACCGCCGTTATTTTTTTCAAGGAACTGAGCACCGATTTGTGCAGCCATGCGTCCTGCAACTTCACTCATTGGTGTCAATAATGGAAGTGTGCGGTTTACTGCAACCGTTTCATAAGCAATGGCCAAGACACCGCTTTCTTTTAGTGCCTGAGCTAGTGCCGGTTCTGCCGCAAGATGTAAATATGTGAAAAGGATTAAATCTTTTCTGAAATATTTATATTCAGATGAGATAGGTTCTTTTACTTTCATGATCATTTCTGTACTTGCCCAAACGCTAGCAGCGTCCTCGACTATAACAGCACCAGCTTCTTGATATGCTTCATTTGTGAAACTGCTTCCTAGACCTGCGTTCATTTCGATTAATACTTCATGTCCTGCATTGACTAATGCCACGACCCCAGCTGGAGTGATAGCTACACGATTTTCATTGTTTTTAATCTCTTTTGGAATTCCTATTCTCATCTTAATCCCTCCAATAATATGTTTTACTGTTTGTATCACAAGTATAGTTGGAAAAAGAAACAGTTAGTATGTGGAAATCAGAAAAATGAAAAAGGTGTATTTGTGGAATTCCACAAACGCAGTTTCAAAAAACATGGACTTGCCAGGATCAAGACCTTTTTAAAATGAAATCAATTCTTTGCAATAGGTTCTTGAATGCGCTCTAAAATCCTTCTTTTCTTGTAAAGCATGATTCCCGTATCGGCGATATCGGCAATCATCGAACGATTTGTAATGGCGCCAAATATTATTCCGGCAACGGGAACCATTTGCAAAAGCTTTTTCCAGCCAAACTGATCGCGGTATGTATAAACGACTTCTCGCCATCCTTGGAGTTCGGATGCTATTTCCCTTTTTGATTGGGAATCAGTCTGGTTCATTTTCGACAATTCATTTAATAGAGCCTTTTTGCCGACAACATCCGATGTTGTAAATTGCAGACATTTGACGATGAAAATACGTTCTTGGCGGTCTCTAGGATTGAAGCCATATGTGATGGCAATATCCTGAAGGGTTTTGATGGACATCCCGAGAAGAAGCGGGATGTCGATGGCCAAGGTGAAGATTCCGCCAATCCCGGTAGTGGCACCTTGAACCGTTGCCAATTTGCTGCCTGAAGTTTTAATATCCTGACTCACGCTATCCATGATATGGAGGGGGATGCTTGAAACATCTTCCAGGCCATTAATATTCAACTCGGGAACCTCAGCTTGCAGCTGACTTAGAATATGGGCTTCTTTCGTTAAATATTTTCCGCCATTCTGAATGTAGCTGCCGATTTCATCAAGCATGACACCCAATTTTTTCTGAATGAAATCCGGTGTCAACTTGTCCAATAGCTTGAAGGGGATGCGCCCAATCCGTTCCCAAAACCATAGTCCTTTCTGATCTTTCTCCCATTTTTCAATGATTGTTAATTCTTTTTCAAGTTCTTCTTTTGTTTCTAATTTCATATGATCAACCTTTCCACACTTCTTTTAGTATTCCATATCTGGAAATATATCATTAATTTTTTTTGAAAAATTCATCATATTGATTAAGTTTAATGTTAAGAAAGAGGGACATTTTTTGAATTGGGTCTTTTAATCGAATGTTTCCCACTTCAGAGATTCTTTTTAATCGGTAATTCAATGTATTTACATGGATATGAAGATTTTTTGAAGCTTCATTTGGGTTGCAGTCCTTCTCTAGATAGACGGTGAGTGTTTGCAGCAATTCCGTCTGGTTCTTCATATCGTATGCTTTAAGTTTAAGGATGGAAGGATGAACACGACGCTGTTTGTTGCTTGCGAGTGATCCAATCATTTGAAACATGCCAAGTTCTTCATAATGTAAAATGAGTGCCATGTCATCAGGGAATATATTCTTCATTTTTAGGGTGTATAGAGCTTCTTCGTAACTTGATTTAACATCCATTAAGTTCTTATACATATTGCCAGCCGTTCCAAGGATATGCTCAACACCGAAACGCCGTTTCATCTCCAGAATGAAAAAAGGAATGAACTCATAAATCGATGAAGTGAAAGAAGGGCTGTTTTCCTGGTTGGCTCCCGCGAAAAGAATGAGCTTGTTATGGTCAATGGCAAATAAGGAACTGTTCATCTTTTGAGTGGTCGTTAACATATATGAAATGTAGCGCTCCACTTCGCGATTGATCTCTTTAGGAAATTCGAATACCAATATGGAAAAAACCACTGGAACATGGATTGAGAATTTCTTGTAATTTTCAATTATTTCCGGTTCTTCTTGGTAGTGCCCGGTCAACATGCGCCAAAGGAACTCTTGATGACCTGCTTCTTTCCTTTTCTTTTTCAATTGCAATTGCTGTAACTGGTTCTTTGCCTCCTTGGCAGCGAATTGCAGAAATTTCATATCTTCTTCTGTGAAAGGTTCATTTACTTCCAAGGCCCAAATGAATCCAAGTACTTCATTATTTTTCCGGATGGAAACCGCAACCCTGTTACCGAGACCGACATCATTGATGGCCCCGATTTTAATGGGGGCATCTTCCTTTAATAACGCAGGGATGAAGCCATCTTTCCATAAACTGTTGATGACCTTTTCAGGGACACGTCTTCCGATTATGGTCATGATACGGGCCTGATCCGTAGTATCATCGTGAGTGCTATAAGCAAGTAAGCGGTGGTTACCGTCCTCGATTGTAATGGGGCAACCTAAAACAGAACTGATTCTATCGGCAAACTCCATCATATCTCCATAAAGGTCTTTAAAAATATCTCTATTTTTTTCGAATTCCTTCATTCTTATTTTGCCCCTCGCTAAAAAAATTCCTTCTCCTTGAATTTTAAACGATTTCCTATTGATAAGCATAGATAAATCCTTTGTAAAACAGAAAATCCCTACCGATGGAAACCGGAAGGGATTTTATTTTAGAATAAGAAGTTAATTAAAAGATAAATCAAACCAGCTAATGTTGCCGAAATGGGAATGGTAATGAACCAAGTGATGATCATCCTTTTTGCCGTTCCCCATTTTACGCCCTTGACACGATGCGCAGATCCAACACCAAGGATTGAAGACGAAATAACATGGGTTGTACTGACTGGCATGTGTATTACAGTCGCGCCGAAAATGATGAAGGCTCCGGTTAAATCGGCTGCAACACCATTGACCGGGCGGATTTTCATGATTTTGCCGCCAACGGTCTTAATGATTTTCCATCCGCCGACGGAAGTTCCAAGTCCCATTGCGAGCGCACAGGAGAACTGAACCCAGAAGGCGATATCGGTACTTGATGCATAACCATTTGCAATAAGGGCCATCGTGATGATACCCATCGCTTTTTGTGCGTCGTTCGTTCCGTGGGTATACGATTGAAGTGCTGCAGTAGCAATCTGTATAGTCCGGAATCTTTGGTTTGTTTTGGTCAGGTTATTGTTTTTAAATACAACTTTAAAGATGCTGTATACGATAAACCCGATTGCAAAAGCAATTAGCGGGGAGAAGATCAAAGCTTGAAGAATTTTCATGAATCCGCCCCAGTTAATTCCAGCGAATCCTGCTGCAGCAATGGCTGCACCAGCAATCGAACCAATCAATGCATGGGAGGAACTGCTTGGTATTCCGTAATACCACGTTAGAAGGTTCCATATGATAGCGGCAAGTAGAGCAGCCATTATTACATATGAACCATTCGGAAGCGTGAACGGATCCACGATATCCTTCGTTATGGTCTTCGCCACTCCAGTAAATGTCATGGCACCGACGAAATTCATGACGGCTGCCATGATGATGGCATGCCTAGGCTTCAAGGCCTTTGTTGAAACGGCAGTCGCTATTGCATTGGCTGTATCATGAAAACCATTGATGAAGTCAAATGCTAAAGCAAAGAAAACGATTAATATTGTTATAATTAATAAAGTATCCATTTATTGGGGTACTCCTTAGGCGTTTTTCATTATGATTGTTTCAAGTGTATTGGCCACCGCTTGACAGTGATCGGCAATCTCTTCAAGGCTTTCGTAAATTTCTTTATATTGAATGATCCTGATTGGGTCTTTTTCAACTGTAAACAAGTTTTTGATTGATTGACGTTGGATTCCGTCACAAACGGATTCAAGATCTTTAATTTTGATTGCATGTTCACGAATCATTGGTAATTTTTTAGTGGATAGTGTATCGACAGCATTTTCAATCTCATACGTACACTGTTTGATTGCATCCACAAACTTAAGCATATACTCATCTGCATTGACAATTGAGTACATTTCGAATAATGCCGCACAGTGTTCCAAACCGTCTATGACATCATCCATTCTCATGGTTAATTCAAGGATATCCTCCCGTTCGATTGGAGTGATGAAAGCATTGTTCAGCTCTTTGATCACATTATGAACCATTGAATCGCCTTTATGCTCATAGTCTTTCATGGTATCTGAAAATACTTTGAGATCGGAGATGTTCTTGAGTTTATAATCCGCGAAATAGTCAGCACCTTCTTTAAGGTTTTGAGCGATGTTAAAAAGCATTACCGCGAATTTGTCTTTTTTTGATTTAAAAGCCATGTTAAAGCCTCCCAATTAGTCATGCAAATTTACGCACTTTAGTCGTACGCTTAGTATTAACAAATTGATTGTAACGAATTCATGTAGTATCCGGGAAGGTTTTTCGACGAAAATTTACAAAATCTTAATAAAACTTTACATAAAAAAACAAGGAAAATTAAAAAAAGGGAAAAACCCTGCATTTATAAGGGGGATTTGTAAAAAAAAAGCCTTTCCGATATGGAAAGGCAAAAGGTTTTATAAAAATAAAGCAATCAAATAGTAAATGATTCCAGCTAAGGAAGCAGAAATTGGCAATGTAATGAACCAAGTGACCAGCATGTTTTTTGCGGTTCCCCATTTTACCCCTTTGATGCGGTGTGCAGAACCGACCCCAAGTATTGAAGAAGAAATGACATGTGTCGTGCTGACCGGCATATGCAGGAAGGTTGCACTGAAAATGATCGCTGCTCCAGTCATATCGGCAGCAACGCCATTAACCGGGCGGATTTTCATGATTTTACCGCCAACGGTTTTGATGATCTTCCAACCTCCGATCGATGTACCAAGCGCCATGGCTATAGCGCAAGATAATTGTACCCAGAAAGGAACTTCAGAGGTAGAGGCATATCCGTTAGCGATCAAAGCCATCGTGATGATACCCATGGATTTTTGAGCATCATTCGTCCCATGTGTATAAGACTGGATGGCCGCCGTGACAATTTGTATTCTCCTGAATCGTGTATTGGTTTTTCCTAAATTATTATTTTTGAATACTACCTTGAAGATACTGTAAACAATGAATCCAAGCGTAAAGGCAAGGATGGGAGATAGGATCAATGCTTGTACAATTTTAGTGAATCCACTCCATTTAATCGCATCGAATCCACTTGCCACGATGGCCGCTCCAGCTATTGAACCAATGATTGCATGGGAGGAACTGCTTGGAATGCCAAAATACCAAGTGATTAAATTCCATATTATCGCCGAAATTAGTGCAGCAAGGATAACATAAGAACCATTATTCAATGTGAAAGGATCGACGATATCCTTCGTAATGGTATGCGCTACACCGGTAAAGGTCAATGCTCCCAATAAATTCATGACCGCAGCCATGATGATTGCATGACGTGGTTTAAGTGCTTTGGTTGATACGGCTGTAGCGATGGCGTTAGCCGTATCATGGAAGCCATTGATAAAGTCAAAGACCAAAGCAAAAATTATTATTAGCGCGGTTAAGATGAGTATGGTATTCATACATGGAGGACTCCCTTGATTTCAAGTATATAAAGTGAATATAGTTTGTGGCCAATGATTGGGCGCAGGACAGTTTGCACTCCTCAATATTTAGAATGGGAGTTTTAGTTTTGATTATTCTTTAAAGATGGCACCTTCTTTTTTACATGGTTTAAAATCGAACTATACTATTGTAACGAATTACATACCTTTAAGGATAGATGTTTCGTCATTTTTTTACAAAATATTTAACTTAGTGAATGATTAAAAAGATAAAATGTTACATTGATATATATAAATGGCCTTTAGGGATGGGCTTTCACTCAAGGGACTATATAAATCCCGATGCTTATGGTTAGAAATAGAAGGTGGAGGGATGTATAATTGGTAAATAAAAGTAAGGGGGAATGATGGAATGATTTCGAATATTGGGGAAACGATCACCTTACATAATGGAGTTAAAATGCCACAGTTGGGTTTCGGTGTATTTAAAGTGAAAAACGGCAATGAAACGGTTGAGTCCGTCAAAAAAGCGATCGAAGTCGGTTATCGGGCGATTGATACAGCGGCCATTTATGAAAATGAAGAAGGTGTAGGCCAAGCGATTCGGGAATGCGGAGTGCCACGTGAAGAATTGTTCATAACCTCCAAAGTGTGGAATACCGAGCAAGGATATGAAACGACGCTCAAGGCATTTGAGGATAGTTTAAATCGCCTTGGATTGGAATACTTGGATTTATACCTGATCCACTGGCCGGGAAAAGATAAATATCTGGAAACCTGGAGGGCATTGGAGAAGCTTTATAAGGATGGAAAGGTGAAATCAATCGGTGTAAGTAATTTCCATGTTCATCATTTGGAAAATTTACTTGCAAACAGTGAAGTGAAGCCGGTCGTCAATCAAATTGAATTGCATCCACTTTTAACTCAAGTCGAAATTCGTGATTACTGTGCAAAACATGAAATAAAGGTAGAATCTTGGAGCCCGCTTGGCAGAGGAAACCTTTTGGAAGAGCCGACAATTAAGCATATAGCAAAGAAGCACGGGAAAAGTTCAGCACAAGTATTGATTAGATGGCACCTGCAACATGATCTAGTTGTAATACCTAAATCGATTACGCCGTCCCGTATCAAGGAAAATGCGCAGGTATTTGATTTTTCATTGAGTTTAAATGAAATGAATCAAATAGATGCCTTGAACAGAAATGAACGTTTCGGCAGCAATCCCGATGAACTTTTGTTCTAAAAAGAATACAGCAAATGAAAGGAGGGTGTCCCGATAATGGGGCACCCTTTTTCTTTTTCCTTTATGAACATAATCAAGACGATTGCTGCTTATACTAACTATGTGACAAAGTTAAGCCTATGGTATACCCGTTTAATATGTCTGATAATCCTGTTTTTGTTGCCAAATATTTTTTAAAAAAATTAGGTTTTAGATTAATTAAACGGGGAAAATAATGAGTACAGCAGCAAACAAAAAGAAAAAAATTCACTAACAAGAGGATTGTCCAATCAGTTACTCAAGGGCTATAGCTAGCTAACTCTACCCAATAACTAAAACATTCACATTCATTAGATATTGTGCGAATCGGCATCATACCATTTGAATGTAAAGGTTAAAAGTACTGAAAAAAAGCATGACAATATGGAAGTGATTTAATTTCTTGGAGTCTGCTGCAGAAAATGAAAAAATAACTAATTTGAAGGAGGAAATATATTATGGGATTTTTATGGTCATTAATTATCGGAGGTATCATTGGTTGGTTAGCAGGTATGATTGTTGGACGTGACGTACCATTTGGAATTATCGGTAACATTATCGCTGGTTTTGTTGGTGCATGGTTAGGTTCATTAATTCTTGGGAACTGGGGACCTTCAGTAGCAGATTTCGCTATAATTCCAGCATTGATTGGTGCAATCGTATTTGTCTTCATCTTAAGCCTTATCTTAAAAGGCATGAGAAAAGCTTCATAAATACAAAAATAAAGCTGGCCCAAGTGGCCAGCTATTTTTTTATGCGCAAAATGAACCGTCTTGACTATCGTATAATCAGTCCGTAGAGGATAAAAATCCGGACCAACATTCAGAAAATCCGAAAGGCGACAATTTCGGATTAATATTACTTATGGAACGGTGTTTCAGACTGTCAATTCGTAAATTAATTGAGTTTACAGTGTTGATTTCCACTCCAGGCACTCGCTTTCCGCGGGCGGTCCGGGAAGCCTCCTCGTCGCCTTGCGCCTGCGGGGTCTCCCCTGGACACGTTTTCCCGCAGGAGTCTCGTACCTTACGCTCCAATCAACTTTGTTTTACCTTTTAGAAAGAGCCCCATTTGTCTACAAACTCGATAATGTTTGATTTTTCCTACAGTATTTAAGTGTTTATAGAATTGAAACGTTGATTTCCACTCCTGGCAACTCGCTTTCCGCGGGCGGTCCGGGAAGCCTCCTCGTCGCCTTGCGCCTGCGGGGTCTCCCCTGGACACGTTTTTCCCGCAGGAGTCTCGTACCTTAGGCTCCAATCAACTTTGTTTTACTTTTTAGAAAGAGCCCCAATTGACTACAAACTCGATAATGTTTGATTTTTCCTACAGTATTAAAGTGTTTATAGAATTGAAATGTTGATTTCCACTCCAGGCACTCGCTTTCCCCAGGAAGCCTCCTCGGCGCTTTGCGCCTGCGGGGTCTCCCCTGGACACGTTTTCCCGCAGGAGTCTCGTACCTTATGCTCCAATCAAATTTTTTACTCCTTTTGTCTACAACTGGAACACCGTACGGTATGGAACGGTGTTTTTTTGTTTAAATGTCGAGATCGAATATTTCAGGTCTATCAATGAAAGGAGCTTCAACGATCATTTTTTCTTCTGAAATGGGATGGATGAATTCGATTTTCCTTGCATGCAGGGCTTGACGTGGAAATGTCTTTTTTCCGCCATACAATGTATCTCCGGCCAATGGGTGGTTTAAATGACTGAAATGCACCCTGATTTGATGGGTTCGGCCGCTTTCCAAGGTGCAGCTGACGAGCGTCAAGTTTTTCTTGGGATCTCGGTTGAGCACCCGATAGTGGGTGACTGCTGTCTGGCCTGTAGGGGAAACCCTTCTTCTCGTCGCATGGTGGCGGTCGCGGCCAATTTTTTCTTTGATTTCTCCTTCATTCTTTTTAATGTTTCCTTCGACTAAAACTAGGTAAGTCCGCTTGATTTCCCTCTCTTCCAACATTCTGTCCAGCATGGACCCAATAAGGCGGTTTTTGGCAAAAAGGACGGCACCGGTGGTATCTTTATCAAGCCTATGAATATGCTTGATCATACAGGTCTGGCCGGTTTTTTGAAGATGGTGCGCGACACCATTGAGGAGGGAGTGTGCTTCACCGGGCTGAGAAGGATGGGTATCCATTCCAGCCGGTTTATTGGCTATCAACAACACATCATCTTCATATAAGATGGAAATTCCTAAGTCTGCCGCTTGTACTGTTTCATTTTCAGCGTGATCTAATAAGGGGATGCTGATCGAATCTCCTTCATTAAGGATAGCTGACCATGCGACGGAATTCCCGTTCACTGTAACTTCTTTACTCATTCTCCATTCATGCACTAATTTTTTCGGGGCCTGCCAACGCTCCCTAAAAAGCTTTTCAATTGTTAATCCATTCCAACTTTGGAGAACATCAATTATTAAATGTTGGTTAGTTATTCTGAAATTTTCCAATAAAAACCCCTACTTTCGACTGCTTTGGTTTTGATTAAATGAAAAAAATATATAATAATTAAGAATTAGTCATGAAAAAGTAACCTTGGACCTATTGATGAAATTTCCGTGGTGGAAATTACCACATATTTTTTACAATATTTATGTTATTCTAGTGAGAAAGAAATCGCTTGTCCTAGAATATACATATAATAGATAGGTCTAACGGATCTGAAAAAAGGTGGTTTTTTTAGTGAAGACGGTCTTTTCTTCAACGGAAGAACAAGAGCAAGAAATAGCGAGTCTCGTTTCTCGTTTCTACGAATCTGTATTTCCCAAATACTTTACGGAAAGTGAAATCCTTCATTTTCGCGAGATTGGCGTTTTAAAGCCCAATCAAAGTTCTGTTACTTACTTGGCAACATTAAGAGACGCATTTCAAGTAATGACATGTCTTCAAGTCCTTATGTCGATATTAGACAAACAAAAGAGAGAAGATTTTATGGAATCTGAATCTGAAGAATTGTTCCAACATAACATCACTCTATTGAATGAATGCGGAATATTCTTCCCCTTTTATTATGACCATTTTTCAAGTATAAACCATGAAGCGAATAATGAGATGCAGATGATGGACATCCAGGTGGCGAATCAATATTTAGTATAAGGCAAAAAAAATGAGCCGGCTATAACGGGAGAAGCATTTCCGTTAGGGCCGGCTCATTTTTTCCATCCTTAATTAATATCGTGGTCTTTGAACCATTTCTCGAACGTTTCCTCATCATTATAGCCAACGATCCGTTCTTGTTCTTTGCCATTATTATAGTGAACGATGGTCGGTGTGCTTTTGATGCCATAATCGCTCCATCCTTGTTCAAACTCCAAAAGATTGTATTGAACTAGATCGATTCCCAGCTTTTCTGCCAAAGGAGCCACGATTGGCGTGGTTTTTTGACAATGCGGACACTCAGGACTATAGAAGTAAACGGTCACATCTTCATTATCCTGGAGGTCCTGCTCCAATTCTTCCGGCAGGATCAAGTTTTGATAATTGGGATCATCCAGCTGATCGACAGTAGCGGGTTTAAGCTTATCCTTACCGTATGGATTTCCTTTTGATTTTTCTTCTTTTTTCAAGTTTGTAAAAACGCCCAGCAGGACAAATATCGCGACGATTATCACTAAAAATATAGCCATTTTCTTCATTAAGCTGCAACCTCCTTGGATCTTGTCCATATGATGTAACTGCATATGAAAATAATGATGAATGCAGTCAAGGCTAGGAACGGGATGGTGATGAAACCAAATACGTTTATATATTGACCTGTACATGGAACCCTTCCGCATGCAAGGGTGTGGTCAGAAAAGAATGAAACCTTTTGTATCAAGTAATGGTACGTGGAAATGAATGCACCGATAGCGGATAATATCATCGTATAAAAGCTGATCCAATAATCTTTTCGAATGATTGCAATTCCTAATATGATCGTAAAAGGATACATGATGATCCGCTGATACCAACAGAGCGCACAAGGTTCGTATTGCTTGATTTCAGAAAAATATAAGCTTCCAAACATCGCAATGATGGAAGCAGCCCAGGCTGCAAATAATAAGTTTTCCACACTGCGTTTTGTATTGTTCATGGTTCCTCTTCCCCATCTCTTTATACTCTCATGAAAAGTATAGTATGTTAGGACCGCGTCTGTAAAATATATATTCTTTTAAAGGACATTCAGAATGTTTTTATTTGAAATCAGGGGGTAGGTTCAGTTGTTTTAATTTTTGAATAAGGGGTATAATTCTTATGGAAGAGATTAAAGGAGTCTGAGGAAAATGCCTAATTTGGACCTGCATAAATATGAAAAAATAATGGAAATACGTAATATGAGGCTAGGAGACATAGATGAAATAATTGCTTTGCAGTCGAGTTGCTTTCCGGGAATGGTTCCCTGGAAGCGGGATCAGCTTGAGAGCCATCTGGCGATTTTTCCAGAAGGGCAGTTTGTGGCTGAATATGATGGAAAAGTGATTGGCTCATGTTCCAGCCTCATTATTAATTTTGACGAATATGATGACCGCCATACATGGGATGATGTAACCGATAATGGGTACATCACGAATCATAATCCGGACGGTTATAATTTATATGGAATCGAGGTCATGGTCCATCCTGAGTTCCGCAGGATGAAAATTGGTCAAAGACTATATGATTCACGGAAAGAACTTGTTGCCCACTTGAATTTAAAAAGCATCATTATCGGGGGCAGAATCCCCAATTACCATAAACATGCGGAGGAACTGTTACCAAGGGAGTATGTGAAGGAAGTTCAATTGCACAAAATATATGATCCGGTTCTTTCGTTCCAGCTTTTAAATGGGTTTACGCTTATGAGGATCAATCCGAATTATTTGCCGGACGATTTGCAATCCAATAAGTATGCTACGCTCATGGAGTGGAATAACGTTGATTATCAGCCGAAAACAAAACGTTATTATAAAACATCGGAACCGGTACGGATTTGCGTCGTGCAATACATGCTGCGTAAAATCGATTCATTCGATGACTTCGCTAACCAAGTCGAGTATTTCACCGACGTTGCTTCGGATGCCAATGCGGATTTCGCCGTGTTCCCGGAATTGTTCACAACCCAGCTGATGTCTTTCTTGAATGAAAGATCACCAAGCTTGGCTGTCAGGAAACTGTCGGATTTCACGGAGCAGTACATTGAATTGTTTACCACTTTAGCTGTAAGGTATAACGTCAATATCATCGGCGGTTCCCATTTCGTTAAAGAAGATGATGATAATATCTATAATATCGCTTATTTATTCCGTCGCGATGGGACGATTGAGAAGCAATATAAAATTCATATTACACCGAATGAAAGAAAATGGTGGGGTATTAACGCAGGTGACCGCGTTCGTGTCTTTGATACGGATTGTGGAAAAATCGCCATACAAATTTGTTATGATATTGAGTTCCCGGAACTCGCCCGGATTGCGACCGACATGGGAGCCAAAATCATATTCACCCCATTTTGTACAGAAGACAGGCAAGGCTACCTGCGAGTCCGTTATTGTGCCCAGGCCCGTGCCGTGGAAAACCAAATTTATACCGTCATTTCCGGAACGGTCGGAAATCTCCCGCAAACGGAAAATATGGATATCCAATATGCCCAATCGGGAATCTTCTCTCCATCGGATTTCGAATTTGCACGTGACGGCATAGTCGGGGAAACCAGCCCGAACCTTGAGATGGTCCTGATTGGCGATGTGGATTTGGAGATCTTAAGGCGGGAGCGTCAGTCCGGTACTGTAAAGCAATTGAAAGATCGCCGCCATGATATTTACCATCTGCATTACAAAGATGGCGGAAAATAGGAAGAAAACAGCTCGTGATGTGAAGAACACTGGATTAGGTTCTTTTCATTACGAGCCTTTACTTCATTTATTGGAATAAATATGATAATTTTGTATATGTAAGGCAGATACATAATAATTACAAATAAGGCGTTTGGGAGGAGATGTTGGAGATGGATTGGAAATCTTTATACACTACTTGGGCAGGGTACCAGAATTTAAATGGGGAATTACGTGTCCTCCTTGAGGAAATGCAGCAGGATGAAGCACAACTCGAAGATGCCTTTTATAAAAATCTAGAGTTTGGAACAGGCGGAATGCGTGGGGAAATCGGCGCGGGAACGAACCGGATGAATCTTTATACTGTAAGGAAGGCAACGGTTGGGTTGGCTCAATATATCTCTTCGTTTGGGGTAGAAGCAAAAGGAAGAGGGGCTGTGATCGCTTATGATTCGAGACATAAGTCCCCGGAATTTGCACTCGAAGCAGCTAAGACCTTGGCTACATTTGGGGTGAAGGCTTATTTATTCGATGAATTGCGTCCAACTCCAGAATTGTCATTTGCGGTTCGCGAGCTGAATGCTTTTGCTGGAATCGTCATCACGGCGAGCCACAATCCGCCTGAATATAATGGTTACAAGGTTTATGGGTCAGATGGGGCACAATTGCCACCGGAAGCAGCGGATCAGGTGATCAGCTATGTGAATGCCATTGAAAGTGAGCTTGAAATTCAGGTTGAAGAAGCTGAAGTCCTTAAAGGGCAGGGCCTCATCGAAATGATTGGTGAGGAATTGGACGCTGCCTATAATCGTGAGCTGCTGACGGTTCCCGAGAACCCGCAGCTTGCCGAGGAAATAGATGTGTCAATCGTCTTTACGCCGCTTCATGGAACGGCAAATAAATCAGTCAGGCGGGCACTGCAAAGCTTAGGGTATCAAAATTTGCATATCGTTAAGGAGCAGGAATTGCCGGATCCGGATTTTTCGACAGTTCAGTCTCCGAATCCAGAGGAACCAGCTGCATTTGAAATGGCCATCGAGCTTGGAAACAAGGTCGAGGCGGACTTATTGATAGCAACGGACCCAGATGCCGATAGGCTTGGAATTGCCGTTAAAAACGAGATGGGTCAATATGTTGTCCTGACTGGAAATCAAACAGGTGCACTTTTCCTGGACTATCTACTGTCCCAGAAAAAAGAGAAAGGAAAGATTCCCCAAAATGGAGTCGTCTTAAAAACCATCGTCACTTCGGAAATCGGGCGGACGATTGCCGAGTCATATGGCTTGAAGACGGTTGATGTACTTACCGGGTTTAAGTTCATCGCCGAGAAAATAAATCAGTATCATGAAAGCGGGGAAAGTAGCTTCTTGTTCGGATATGAAGAAAGCTACGGTTATCTGATTAAAGACTTTGCACGTGATAAGGATGCCATTCAAGCTGCAGTGCTTGCTGTCGAGGTTTGTGCCCATTATAAAAAGCAGGGATTGACACTATATGAAGGATTGCTGAATGTGTTTGAAAAGTACGGCTTTTACTTGGAAGGATTGCGTTCATTGACTTTAAAGGGCATTGAGGGAGCAAAACAGATTCAAGGAATATTGAATCAATTCCGTCAAAATCCTCCTTCCCGAATAGCTGGCATTCCGGTAGTCATTGAAGAAGATTACCAAAGCAGCAAGAAGCGTACATTACTTTCAAATGATGTAGAATTGATCGAGCTTCCGAAATCCAATGTATTGAAGTATTTCCTTGAGGATGGTACATGGGTTTGCCTGCGTCCTTCAGGCACCGAACCGAAAATTAAATTCTATTTCGGTGTCCAAGGTAAATCAATGCAAGAAGCTGAGTCCAAGTTATCGGGAGTCATGGAAGATTTCATGAGCAAGATTGAAGCATTGGTTTAAATGTATGAAAGCTAAACGAAAGACTTCTTCGGTCTTTCGTTTCAGTTTGTACAAAAGGGGTTCGGAATTAAAAATTCCGGACCCCTTTTAAAATTCCCTTTTTAAAGCGTCGTTCATAATTTTTCCCGAACGTTGAGAAATGAGGTGCTTTATTATGGAAACCCATAGCCTAAGAACCAACGGTAAGCCATATTTATTTCAACTTCTTCAATCGTTTTACGCATGGAACGAATACTGAAGGTATATTGAAGAACGTCAGTTTTTAACTAAAATACCTGGATCAATACTTGGGCGTCCTACCGCTGAATACATTTCTATCACCAAGTCATAAATAAAAGTTAAGTCAATGGAAGCCTCCATTTTACGAACCAAATGATTCGCCGGCACCAGTTAATCTAAAGTAATTATTTCAAGTTGATCTCGCTGATTAGAATGATGTTTCGAAAGCATCCTCATCACCTCAAGTTTTAATACACAGGCGCAAGTGTGCCGAGGGCGGACCGCCCGCGGAAAGCGTGGCCCTACGTTCCAATCAACGTCAAAATTTGTACAAGCAAAAAAAAATGTAGACAAACTCGATTTTCATCGAGTTTGTCTCTGAACGAAAGACTTCTCGGTCTTTCGGTTTTTTATTATGGCAATTTTTAGTTGAATGAAAAATCAAAATTCTAGGAAAATCCGTTTCGGTTTTGGTATACTGTATTGGCGACTGATCTCGGAAAACAACGGGAATAATGGAGGTTTAATTCATGAAATTAGTAATCATTAATGGTTCACCACGTAAACAAGGGCGTACGGGGATTGCCTCACGCTACATATCCAAGAAATTCGGAGCGGAACTTATTGATTTAAGCAATAGCGAAATCCCTTTATATTCAGGTGAAGGTGAGCAATATCAATTGGAAGTGATTCAAGGTCTCCGGAAAAGCATCGAGGAAGCTGATGGCGTAATTCTGACCACTCCGGAATATCATGGTTCCATGAGCGGAGCCTTGAAAAATGCCTTGGATTTTTTAAGTAGTGAACAATTCACACATAAACCTGTCGCTCTATTGGCTGTCTCCGGCGGAGGAAAAGGCGGGATCAATGCCTTGAATTCAATGAGGACAGTGGGTCGAAGCCTTTATGCAAATGTGATCGCAAAACAATTGGTTCTGGATCCGCATTGCTTCGATTACGAAAATGATGGTTTATTTGAAGAGTCTGCGGTACTTGTTGAAGGTATGATCGAAGAGCTTAAAATGTATGCAACTGCATATACTACAATGAAAAAATGATGAAATGAGGGTCAGGTATTCAATACCTGACCCTTCCTTGTTTTTATAGGGTTTCACCAGCCAAAGTTATATCCCCGATAATTAATCCTCTTGTATAAATTTTCCCGATTTGCAAAAACTATAGTTGATTTTAGCTTGGAAGTTCACTTAAATAATCACTTGTTTTTTCTGCCGCATGATCCAGATAACGAAGCAGTGCATACAGTTGGGATTGAACGATTTGATAATCATGCTCAAACCTGTAAGCGTGCAAAAAATGTTCTATTTTTTTCGAAAGAAAGTGATCTTTCGTTCGAACCATCAATACTAACAAGCTGTCCCAATCAGAACGGTGTGTGTGAAACAATGCCTGATCATAATCCGCAATCCTCATGTTCTTCTCCCCCTTAATAAGGAGCTATTTGTATTTTGTTCAGATCTGACAGAACATTTCCTTACAATAAGTGGCGATGTATTTGGACCGCGGTTGTTGCTTTTTACCTGAATAAAAATAAAAGGTGAGTACATGAGAAAAATAATGGTAATTGGAATATTGGTGCTTCTTTTTTTCCCTGAACCATCGCTGGCGGCAGAAGTGTATTCCCCTGAACAGCTGGAAATGGATTTGCAAGGAATTCAAAAGCAATATGGATTGGACGTTCAAATAATCGGACAAACTGAAAAGGGGAAAAATATAAAGGCAATCAGGTTAGGGAAAGGAAAAAAATCGATTTTGCTGGTGGGGTCACATCATGGACGGGAATGGCTCAGTTCCATACTTTTAATGCGCATGCTTGAAGAATATGCAGCCGCCTATCGAGCGGGCAAACCTGTCGGGGAATTTCCGTCGGAATCATTTGATGAAGTGAGCATCTGGTTCATCCCGATGCTGAATCCAGATGGCGTGAGCATCCAGCAAGGAGATTTATCCAATTTAAATGTTCTTGAAAAGGCTGCAGTATGGAAAATGAACCGATATAGCAGGAATTGGTCCCGATGGAAAGCCAACGCTAAAGGCATTGATTTGAATAGGCAATATCCGGCTGGATGGAAAGAAGTCATGAGTCATGAAACAAAACCGACGTATCAATTTTATAAAGGCGGACAACCACTGGAAGCAGCTGAAGTAAAAGCGCTTACGGATTTCACGAAGGAGATCGATCCCCTTATTGCTGTTTCCTATCATACCTCAGGAAGGGAAATCTTTTGGCATTACAAAAATAAACGGAAAAATATGGCGAGAGATTATGGGATTGCCAAAAAGACTGCCGAAATGACTGGGTATGAACTGACCTTTCCGGAGAAAGAAGCGGTAGGAAGCGGATTTACTGATTGGTTCATAACTGAATTCAGCCGCCCGGGAATGACGATTGAACTTAGTTATTTAGTGGATGAAACCAATCCGCCGTTGACTGTGTTTCCTGAAGAATGGAAGAGGAATCGATTAGTTGGAATCATGCTTGTAAAAGAAGCGAAGCAGCTGCATAACAACTGAACATTTTTACATAATAATACTAAGCGGAAAGTATGAGGAGGAAAAGATTTTGAAAAAAGTCATCGTGATGCTAATGGGGATTTTTTTAATCATACAAGCAGGATCCATTTCAGCACAGGCCCAAAAACCCGATTACGAAAAATACGGAAAGATTGCGATTACGATAGTGCAGGCAGATTATCCTGAAGTTGAGATTACCGACTACGAATATAAGGGCAGAAAAACTGTAGCGAAAAATCTCGTCGAAGACGATTTCAGATTTTTGGTCGAGGATAAAGGTCAGGAGTTCAATGTCATCGTTACCGTACAACATGATTGGAAAAATGAAAAATTACTTAGTTTGAAGGTCACGGAGCAAAAAGGAAAGTGAGATCAGGACAAATTCCAGGTAGGCATCTTACCGAACATCTTCACTTCGAGAAGATGTTTTTTTCTGATTTCTTTTAAAAGTTGTCCGGAAAAGGGGATAACGGATTCGTAATTAAAAGAAAGTGATTCCAATATGGTCAGCTGCCATGAAGTTTTCATTGCATTTATGAGCAGCTAACCAGTATAGTTAGTATCAGATTGAAACAATAAGCTTGATTGTAGGGGTAGTAGAAAATGAGAAAGTTTAAGAAAGTTTATGTGGAAATTACGAATATATGTAATTTGAAGTGTAATTTTTGCCCAAGTTCCAGCTTGCAAAGGACCCTGAAATTCATGGATCCTGAAGGGTTTACGGAAGTTATCAAGAAAATCAAACCACACACCGATCATATTTATTTTCATCTGATGGGTGAACCGTTTTTAAATAAAAATTTGGGTACATTCCTGGATATCAGTGCTGAAAATGACCTGAAGGTTAATATTACAACGAACGGTACTTTGATTCAAAAGGTCAAAGACAAGCTGCTCTCCAAAAAAGCCCTCCGGCAGGTGAATATTTCACTTCATAGCTTTGAGGCAAACGATACGACCAATAGTCTTGACTCTTATGTCAGTAATATTGCCGATTTCATAAATGAAGCAAATGAAAAAAGTGAAGTGATTTGTGCCATTCGTTTATGGAATATGGATACGGCTGAATTAAAAGCGAGTAATGGCCTGAACGATGATATTCTGAGCATGCTGGAGGAGAAGCTTTCATTGGACATTCGCTTAAGTGATGCTCTTCAGCAAAAGAATAATATTAAGTTAAGGGACCGGGTTTATATAAACATGGCCGAAAAATTCGAGTGGCCGGAATTGGACCGTGACATTATCGATGAAAATATTTTTTGCTATGCTCTTAGAGATCAGTTAGGTATCTTGGTGGATGGTACAGTCGTACCTTGTTGTTTGGATAGTGAAGGGAAAATACCGCTTGGAAATATATTCGAAACATCACTTGAAGACATTTTAAATGGTGAACGGGCTAAAAATATGTATGATGGTTTCTCAAGAAGATGTGCAGTTGAAGAATTATGTAAACGGTGTGGCTACGCAAAGCGTCATAAAAAATAAATAGAGGAAAATAACGGAGTTCATTTCGTGGTTTCAGACTGTAGACAAACTTGATGAAAATCAGTTTGCCTGCAGTTTTTTTATTGGAAAATTTCAGGTGATTGCAGAAATCCGCTCCCTTTCCGCCGATTGTCTGCCAAGCCGCATCAAAGCAAGCGTCTGAGGGGTCTCGGCTAGCAGGTAAATTCGGCAGGAGCGTCGCAAATTTCTTCAATCCAACGAGATTAGGCAATAAAAAAACATGAAAGATAATCAAGTTTATTTTTATCTTGGTTCAGGGCGAGACAATCCGAAACTCCTTTTGTCGAAAAAGTGATGGAACCCCCAGACTGTAGACGAATTGGAGAAGAGCCAGTTTCCCTACAATATTTCTTTTGAAAAAAGTTCCAGTTGATTGGAACGGAAGGTACGAGACTCCAGCGGGAAAAGCGTGTCGAGGGAGGCCCCGCAGTCGCAAGGAGCGCCAAGGGCGGACCGCCCGCGGAAAGCGAGTGCCTGGAGTGGAAATCATTACACATACCCTCTTTCAGAAATCCGCTCCCTTTTAGCCTACTGAAAACCATCCTCGTACTCCGAACCCCATCTTATTTCGCCAAGCTGAAACCATGGAGTCCATCTCTGGTTTTTTTGTGCTTGAAGGACATTGCCACCATCTTATTATTAAAAATTCAGAATATTATTGTTTTATTAAAAGGACCGTGATAAAATACTCACTATTATTAATGAAGTTAATACTTCATATTGTCATATAAAAAGTATTGGATTCATATCTTGCTTCAGAGGGGATGTTTTATGGATTTACAGCAAAAAGTTAAAGAAGTATTCCCTGGTTTATCTACTGGTCAAAAAAAGGTAGCAAAATACTTGTTGGTGCATTCACATACATTTGCAGTCACTTCAGCTCAAAAGCTCGGAAAAGACATTGGGGTGAGTGAAACGACCATCATCCGCTTTTGCTATTCATTGGGGTTAAGCGGATATGCAGAGCTTCAAAACCTTATTCGAAATCAGTTGATATACGAGAGCAGCAGTTTGAATGAATATCATTCTTCAAAACTTGAAGCCGCGAGTCAGCCAAACTTCATGGCTCAAGTAATGGGGCAGGATATCATCAGCATCGAAAAGACCATGAAAAATTTATCAAATGAAGATTTCGCCAAAACAGTCGATAAATTGGCGGCAGCTGACAATGTTTTGATATCCGGACACCGTTTATCATTTTCGGCAGCACATTGGTTAACCTTTACACTTAGGCTTGTTAGGGAAGAGGTTCATTTATATCGGCCTGATACTGATGATATATTTTTAATGTTGAATAAAATGACTGAAAATTCCGTTTTTGTAGCCATTTCTTTTCACCGCTATGTTAAAGAGACTGTGAAAATAACGGAAATGGCCAAAAAAGCGGGTGCATTTGTAATTGGGGTTACGGATTCCGAACTGGCTCCGATTGCGGAATACACTGACATTTTATTGCCCATTTCAACACCAAGGACTTCCACGATCGATACGGCACCAGTGTTATTCTCATTATTGAATAGTTTAGTAGCTGGTGTATCGATTAAGGATGAACAAGGATTCAAAGAAAGAAAAGCTATATATGATGCGTTCAATCAAGACGATTATTTCTTTTGAGATAAAACATCCATCAGTTGGTGAACAAGCCCATTAAACCGGTATATAAGGGGGAGATAGAAATGGATATCACACAAACCATCGAAAAATTAAGGCCGCGTATACTCGATATTTTTGACCATTTACACGCAAATCCAGAAACGAGTTGGAATGAGGTGAATACAACAGCTTTCATTTCAAATATTTTAACGGGGAATCAGTGTAAAGTAAAAACATTCGAGGACTGTACAGGTGTGGTTGGCGAAATCGGGGATGGGGATTTCACGGTCGGATTACGATCGGATATCGATGCGCTTTGGCAGGAGGTGCAAGGGACGTTTCAAGCCAATCATTCCTGTGGACACGATGGTCATATGACCTTGGCACTTGGAGTATTTCTTGTATTGAAGGAAATGGGCTTTCGTCCAAGAGGCAAGCTGAAATTCATTTTCCAACCTGCTGAAGAAAAAGGCACGGGCGCCTTGAAGATGATTGAAGAAGAAGTATTGAATAATGTCGATTTCCTTTATGGAGTGCACTTAAGACCGGTTGAGGAAGTGAAAGATGGGCAAGCGGCGCCAGCCATTATGCATGGAGCCGCTCAGTTCATTAAAGGTGAAATAGCGGGAACTGATGCGCATGGAGCCAGACCGCATCAAGGGCAGAATGCCATCGAGATAGGAGCGGCATTCATCACCTTGTTAAATGGAATCCATCTCAATCCGTCCATCCCTTATTCCGTAAAAATGACGCAGTTTTTTGCTGGCGGCGAAAGTTCCAATATCATCCCGGGGAGAGCCACTTTTTCATTGGATTTACGGGCACAGGATAATGCAGTGATGAAAGAGCTCACCAAAAAGGTGGAAAAGGTTGCAGAATCTTTGGCCATTGTCCATGGAGTCGAAGTGAAACTCGAACCGGGAACCTGTGTTGCTGCAGCAACCGTGAACGATCAAGCACAGGAAATAATGTCTGAAGCGATAGCCGATACACTTGGGGAAGAAAATTTGGTAGCGCCTGTCATTACAACAGGAGGAGAGGATTTTCATTTTTATACGTTGAAAAGACCTGAACTCAAAGCGACGATGCTTGGATTGGGCTGTGATTTGGCACCAGGGCTCCATCATCCGAACATGACATTCAACAAAGAAGCTTTGTTATCTGGAATTGAAATCTTAGCCAAAGCCATCATACTCACTTTCGAGAAGTATGGAGGGGAGGGCCCCTTACATGACTGATGAATTCATCATCAAATCCCTATCCGCACTAGAGGATTTACAAGAAGTGCAGCGGCTGGAAGCCCTTGTATGGGGCATGGATTGCGTTCCCATCCATCAGACGATTACAGCAGTCAAAAACGGCGGGCTTGTATTAGGCGGCTATATCAATGGCCAGTTAGTCGGGTTTCAATACAGTTTCCCGGGATTCAAGGACGGAAGGGGATATCTTTGTTCACATATGTTAGCCATCCATCCGGCCCATCAAAAGAAGGGCTACGGCAGATTACTTAAACTTGCACAAAAAGAAGAAGCACTCAAAAAGGGCTACGACTTGATCACATGGACATATGATCCATTGGAAAGTGTGAATGCAAACTTGAATATCGGTAAGCTAAAAGCTGTATGCTCTACATATATGGAAGATTGTTATGGAAATATGAAGGATACCCTCAATGAAGGACTTTCCACTGATCGATTCATGGTGGAATGGAATATACGGCAGGAAGCAAAGGACGAGACTCCGCTTCCTGATAAAGCCATACACATCGTAACGACAGGAATGAATGACCAAGGCTTTCCTTATATCAAGGATTATCATTTCGAAACCAATGCCGAGGTGATCGCCATCCCCATTCCGACGGATATTCAACAAATCAAAAAATCTGATCTTCACCTTGCGATTGATTGGCGGTTAAAAACCGGTGAATTATTCAAAGCTCTTTTTGCCAAAGGATATGTTGCTGCCGGGATCGAACGGGAACAAGGTGAAAACATTCAAAACTATTTATTAAAAAAACAAGAATAAGAGGGGAATCGGGATGAAAATAACGGAAGTGCGTTTACGTCATTTAAATATGGATTTGGTAGCTCCCTTTACAACAAGCTTTGGAACGTTTGTGGATAAGGAGTTCATTCTTGTGGAAGTGAAAAATGGAGAGGGACTTTCAGGCTGGGCTGAATCTGTGGCATTTTCAGCACCTTGGTATAACGAAGAAACGATAAAAACCAATTGGAACATGCTGGAGGATTTCCTGATTCCGGTTGTATTGGATAAAGAAATAGAGCATCCTCGTGATGTATCGGATATGTTCTCGCATATTCGTAAAAATAATATGGCAAAATCGGCAATCGAGGGAGCCATCTGGGATTTATACGCAAAAGAAAAGAATATCCCTTTAAGTATGGCTTTAGGCGGGGAGCTGGAAAAGATCGATGTTGGGATCAGTATCGGCATCCAAAAAACGGTACCTGAATTACTGGCAAAGATAGAAGCTGGATTGAAGGATGGGTATAAAAGAATCAAAATGAAAATTCAACCAGGTTGGGATGTTGACGTAATCAGGGAAGTGCGCAATCTATATCCCGATATTCCGATAATGGCAGATGCAAACTCCGCTTACCGGCTGAAAGACATTGAATTACTCAAACAACTTGATCAATTTGATTTAATGATGATCGAGCAGCCTTTGTCATCGGATGATATTGTCGATCATGCCACATTACAAGCGGAAATCAAAACACCGATTTGCTTAGATGAAAGTATACATTCCGTCGAAGATGCGAGAAAAGCCCTTGAATTGGGAAGCTGTAAAATCATTAATATTAAGATAGGCAGGGTTGGCGGTTTAACGGAAGCTATGAAAATACACGAATTATGTAAAGAAAGGAATGTACCGGTTTGGTGCGGAGGCATGTTGGAATCTGGTGTGGGGCGTGCCCATAATATCGCATTGACAACACTTGATAACTTCACGATGCCTGGTGATACGGCAGCATCCGCGAATTATTGGCATAAAGACATCATCCAACCGGAGGTTACAGTGAATGATGGGGTCATAACCGTTCCAAAAGCGGCAGGCATTGGCTATGAAGTAGATTACACTGCGGTCGATGAATTCACTTCCTATAGTAAAAGATATACAAATAAATAAGAGTTGAATTAAAGGACCTCCCGGCTTCATGGGCAATCGCCCGTTAACTTGAAGCTGGGAGGATAATGATGAAAGGAAAGATATTCTCATAACTTAAATTGTCAGAATAATCATATAATTAAGGTGGTATTAGATATGAAAAACAGTATAAATCTTGGAGGAGCATATATTGGAATCATCATTGGAGCAGGTTTCGCTTCAGGACAAGAAGTGTTACAGTTCTTCACGAGTTTTGGAATCTACAGTGTATTGGGAATTGTGGTGGCGACAGTTTTATTCGCGTTTTTGGGCATGCAAGTTACCCAGTTGGGGAGCACTCTCCAGACACGTTCCCATAAAAGCATCATCGATCATATTTGCGGCCGCTATATAGGCAGGGTGGTCGATATTATCATCACATTTTTCTTGTTTGGCGTTACAGTCATCATGATTGCCGGCTCAGGAACGATTTTTGAGGAACAATTCGGGATTCCAAGCATGGTCGGTGCAATCGTCATGACGGTGCTCACGATCGGTACGCTTTTACTTAATGTTAATAAAATAATGTCCATCATTAGTGCCGTCACACCGTTTTTATTCGTTATCATGATCATTATTTCAGGTTATTCATTTTTCACATCCAATCTAAGTTTCAATCAAATCATTTCATCTTCAAGTAAAGGAACGGCTGCTACCGGAAATTGGTTGATGGGTTCATTACTTTATGTTTCATATAATATGACTGCCGGAATTGCCATGCTGGCCGTAATGGGCGGGACCTTCAAGAATAAGAAACAGGCTGGAATGGGAGGAATCCTGGGGGGGATCGGATTGGGGATCCTGTTATTTTTGATTAATATGGGGATGATGTCCGACTTGAAGGGCATAGAAGGCTCTGGTATGCCTACCCTTCATTTAGCGAATCAGATTTCTCCATGGTTGGGATTTATCCTATCAATCATCCTTTTAGGAATGATTTATAATACAGCTGTCGGGATGCTGTATGCATTCACCGCCAGGCTGGTGCCTGCGGAAACGAAACGATTTAAATTATCCGTGATTATAGTCGGGATTCTCGCCTTCCTTGCAAGTTTCGTTGGCTTTATTAAATTGGTTGGGACGGTATACCCAATCACAGGATACTTAGGTTTTGTCATCATTGCAGCGCTCATCATTTCCTGGGTCCGTTCAAAAATGAAAAAAGAGGCTGTGAATCCGGAATTAGCGAAATTTTAATATCAAAGGGATTGAGTGCAGAACTGCATGAAACATTTGGCCTGACATCTTCTTCATGGAGGTGTTTTTTTCTGTTATCGAGGACCTTTACTCATGATCACGGCATTTTTCCTCCTTTTTTTCATACATTAGTTTAAAGGCGGAAGACAAGGGGGATATCGGATGAATGAAGCGGAGCAAAAGGCTCTGGAATATGCCATTAGTGAAATTACAGAAATAGCAACGGGGTTCGGGTTGGATTTTTACCCGATGCGCTATGAAATTTGCCCTTCAGAAATCATTTATACATTTGGTGCCTATGGGATGCCGACCCGTTTTTCTCATTGGAGCTTTGGAAAGCAATTTCATAAAATGAAGCTGCAGTACGACTTTGGATTAAGTAAAATCTATGAACTGGTCATTAACTCTGATCCTTGTTACGCTTTTCTGCTGGACTCCAATTCACTTGTACAAAATAAATTGATTGTTGCCCACGTTTTGGCGCATTGTGACTTCTTTAAGAATAATATACGTTTCAATAATACCAAGAGGGATATGGTAGAAAGTATGTCGGCAACGGCAGAAAGAATCCGTGAATATGAAATCCTGCATGGCAAAAAGGAAGTGGAAACCTTCCTCGATGCACTTTTAGCCATTGAGGAACATATCGATCCGTCGCTGATGAGACCGAAGCTTGCCTGGACGATGGAAGATGAGGAAGAAGAAGAGGAAATAAAACCGACTGCCACACAATACGATGATTTATGGAATCTTGATAATAAGGATAAACCGCAGAAATCCAACATTAAAAAAAGAAAAAAATTCCCGCCAAGGCCAGAAAAGGATATTATGCTTTTCATAGAACAGTACAGCAGGGATTTAACCGAATGGCAGCGGGATATCATGACGATGATCAGGGAAGAGATGCTATATTTCTGGCCGCAGCTGGAAACGAAAATCATGAACGAAGGCTGGGCATCCTACTGGCATCAGCGCATTATCCGTGAATTGGATCTATCCTCAGGGGAAGCGATTGAATTCGCGAAACTGAACGCAGGTGTCGTGCAGCCTTCACGGACCAGCATCAATCCTTATTATCTAGGCTTGAAAGTGCTTGAAGATATTGAAGAACGCTATGATAATCCGACCGAAGAAATGATCAGGCTCGGCGTCAAGCCAGGATCTGGCCGGGAAAAGATGTTCGAAGTCAGGGAAATCGAATCGGATATTTCCTTTCTCCGCAATTATTTGACGAAGGATCTTGTCATGCGGGAGGATATGTACCTTTTCCAAAAGCAGGGGAAGGATTATAAAATCGTCGATAAGGCATGGGAACATGTACGTGATCAACTTGTGAGCATGAGGGTTAACGGAGGTTTCCCTTATATCACAGTTAACGATGGGGACTTCATGCGTAATGGGGAACTTTATCTAAAACATTGGTATGAAGATATTGAGCTGGATCTGAAATATCTCGAAAAAGTCATGCCATATATCCATCAGCTTTGGGGGCGCTCCGTGCATATGGAATCAGTCATAGAAGGAAAAGAAGTCCTGTTTTCTTATGATGGAAAAGGCATTCACCGGAAATATTTATAAAGTTGATAAAACTGCCGGTCACTCGGCAGTTTTCTTGTTTCAAGCACTTTTTATTCGTATAGTGATCCTTTCTATAAAAAAAAATATTTGTAATTTGCAACTATTGATGTTATAAATCAACTAAGAATATTAAAAAATCATTTGGCAAACGAAAGGGGAAAGGCATGATCATTCGTGAAGCGATGGAAACAGACTTGGAATCGGTCAAAGATATATACAATCAAGGGATTGAGGATAGAATTGCCACGTTGGAAACGGAAACGAAGGATCAAGCCTACATGGAGGAATGGTTTGCCAAGCATATCGGGCGATATAAGCTGATTGTCGCCGAGCAAGATGGGGAAATTGTCGGTTGGGCTTCCTTGAATCCATATAACAGTCGTGATGCTTATAAAGGGGTTGCCGATTTATCCGTTTATATCTCAAGAGATCATCGTGGAAAAGGGGTTGGCGGTTTATTGCTGCAATCCATCGAAAAGCTCGCAAAAGAAAATGCCTTCAATAAAATTGTGTTATTCACTTTTCCCTTTAACCAGATGGGGCAAGGATTGTACAAAAAACGGGGGTATAGAGAAGTGGGAGTGTTTAAGAACCAGGGAATTTTAGACGGTGAATTTGTCGATGTGATGGCTATGGAGAAATTACTGTAAACAATTAGGGGGTAAGAGGATTATGACAGTTAACCATTCAAGCGTATTGTCTGTTGGCTATTTTGATGCCTATTTCAAGCTGGTTTTAGCTTCTCGTGAACCTGTGGTGGAAAAGGCAAAAGAATTCATTAAAACCAACTTTTTTAAAGGCGAAGCGTGTTATTATGGCGAGCAAACTCACCGAAATTTCACGACGGCTTTTAACAAGCTAAAAAAATAAAAGAAAAAATAGTTGAATCGAATAGTTGCAAAATGCAAATAATTAGCGTATAAATAAAGTGAGGTGAAAGTAATGGAAAATGAAAACCTTAGAGGTCTCTTCCAACTCTTAACTAGACGTTTTGGATTATTGAATAAAAATTGCTGCAGCGCTGATGGAATTGAGGTATCCCTCGTTCAAAGCCATATCCTGTATGAAATAAACCGACAAAATAAGGCTTCCATCCAGCAAATTGCAGAAACATTGGGAACGGATATTACGACGTTCAGTCGACAAATCCAATCGCTAATAAAATTGAATTTGGTCACTAAAACACCTGATGCAAAAGATCGGAGAATTTCTATCCTTTCTTTGACCGATGAAGGCGTGAAAATCAATCAAACCATCGATCAGCAAATGAATGATTATTTGAATGAAATCTTCAAGACGATGAATGAGTTTGAAAAGGAATCCGTCGTGCGTTCCCTGAAATTGCTTAATGATAAAATGCTGAAGTCTTCCGTATGCTGTACTACTCCTTGGGGGTAGTATAATTTTCGATAATACTTGTAAATTACAACTTTTTAAAGGGATTTAGGAGGGAATAATCATGGTTCAATTCGATAAAAATGCATTACCCGTAGCAATTATAGGCGGAGGTCCTGTGGGGCTGGCCGCTGCCGCCCACTTACTAAAAAAAGGCGAGAAGTTTATCGTATTGGAAGCGGGGGATTCCGTTGGTTCGAGCATGCTGGAGTGGGGACACGTCCGAATGTTTTCTCCGTGGCAGTATAACATCGATCAAACAGCAAAGGAATTACTGGAGAACGCTGGTTGGGCTTCACCCAACAAAGAAGCTTTGCCGACAGGTCGCGAATTGGTAGAAGAGTATCTTCTGCCGCTAAGTAACCTTCCAGAAATAAAAGAACGGATTATGTTACAGGCAAAAGTAGTCGGTGTTGCCAAAAAGGCTCACGATAAGTTGAAAACAGGAAAACGGGACACGGTTCCCTTTCAATTGTATGTAGAAGTGAATGGTGACACAAAAGTGATTGAAGCGAAAGCAGTGATTGATTCATCAGGTACTTGGACCAATCCGAACCCGATCCTTTCCAACGGTATCTGGACGAATGCCGAGAGAAAATTACACAATCAAATCCACTATGGCATCCCGAACATCGAACAACTGGAAAACAGATATCAAAATAAAACCACCGTGGTAATCGGAAGCGGCCATTCTGCCATAAATGCCTTATTGGATCTGGCCATTTTACAGCAAAAATTTACGGATACCAAGATCTACTGGGTTCTTCGTAAAAAACAAATCCATGAAGTGTACGGTGGACAAGAAAACGACGGCTTGGCCGCTCGTGGAGAGTTGGGCATAAGAATTCAGCAATTAGTGGAGTCTGGACGAATCAATATTCTTATTCCCTTTCATATTAATGAAGTGTACCCAACAAACGATAAAATCACAGTGGTGGGAGAACTTGACGGAGAAGAATTCACACTCAGTGATATCGATGAAATCGTTGTGAGTACGGGCTTCAGACCTGATACATCCTTTTTAAATGAAATAAGGATAAACCTTGATTCAGCTGTGGAAAGCATAGAAGCGCTAGCTCCGCTAATTGATCCCAATATTCATAGCTGTGGAACCGTGCGACCGCATGGTGAACAAGAATTAAGGCACCCTGAAAAGAATTTTTATATTGTTGGCATGAAGAGTTATGGAAGAGCACCTACATTCCTATTGGCGACAGGCTACGAACAAGTCCGTTCGGTAGTGGCTTATCTCACAGGGGATGTAGAGGCGGCAAAAGAAGTACACTTGGAACTCCCTGAAACAGGAGTTTGCAGTGTGAATCTTGCATCTAATTCTTGCGATTCTGATCTTCCTGCAAATGAAACGAAGGATGGTTCTTGCTGTGGCAGCCCCGTTCTAGCGAGATTGGAGATCAAAAATAATTCTTGTTGTGAATGAAATAGAAAGACCAGTCTAAAACAAGGCTGGTCTTTTATAATTTCTTTGAAGTGCTGAATATTAAAGTAAGGAAATTATATGGTTGAATATTTAATGCTTGATTAAATAAGAATATGCTTATACAATAATGTTGAATAATTACATAAGCATATACTTATTTAACTTGGGCTAGGAGGGATGAAATGCAATGAATGAGGCGTTGGATATAGAAACCACGGCAAACATTCTTAAATTACTAGGTGATAAAACCCGTTTGACCATGATTAAGATCATGTCTGAGCATGAATGTTGTGTCTGTGAATTTGTGGATCTATTCGAGATGAGCCAGCCAGCTATAAGCCAGCATTTACGAAAGTTGAAAGATGGCGGGATCGTGAATGAAGCGAGAAGGGGACAATGGATATTTTACTCGTTAAATCAAACATCCTCGTATTACTCATTTATTCAAACGGTTATCAAGGATTTGCCAAGTCAAGCATTTAAAGTAGAAGAATTAACTGCACAAGGAAAACGAATTTGTTGTGACTAACGAGGAGGAGAACATAATTGGGTACAGTTATATTAGCTAGTATCATCTTTTTGCTGACATTGACATTCGTCATCTGGCAACCAAAGGGATTGTCAATCGGCTGGTCAGCATGCGGGGGGGCGGTACTTGCCTTACTCGTTGGGGTCGTTGACTTCAAGGATGTTATAACCGTTACGGGTATTGTATGGAACGCGACGTTGGCGTTCATTGCTATTATTATTATCTCCCTTATTTTAGATGAGATTGGATTTTTTGAATGGGCAGCCTTGCATATGGCTAGAGCGGCCAAGGGAAATGGAGTAAGGATGTTTGTGTATGTGAGCATTCTCGGAGCCTTAGTCGCTGCTTTCTTCGCAAACGACGGAGCCGCTCTTATCCTTACACCGATTGTATTGGCAATGGTTCGGAACCTGAAGTTGGAAGAGAGAATGATCTTCCCATTTATCATCGCGAGTGGGTTTATTGCGGACACTACATCCTTACCGCTTGTGGTAAGTAATCTGGTCAACATTGTTTCTGCTGACTTTTTTGATATCGGGTTTATTGAATTCGCCTCTAGAATGATCGTTCCCAACCTATTTTCATTAGCAGCAAGCATCCTGGTATTATATTTGTACTTTAAAAAGAGCATTCCGAAGAATTATGATATGGCTCAATTGAAGAAGCCAGTCGATGCCATTCGGGATGTGAAAATGTTTCGCGTGTCTGGGATTGTTTTAGGTGTTCTGTTGGTAGGCTACTTTATCAGTGAATTTTTGAACATTCCTGTATCCATCATTGCAGGTATTATCGCCATATTCTTCTTGTTTATGGCAAGACGAAGTCCAGCTGTAAATACCAAGACCGTTGTAAAAGGCGCACCATGGGCGATTGTGTTTTTCTCCATTGGTATGTATGTCGTGGTGTATGGATTGAGAAACGTTGGATTGACGAACATTTTAGCTGACCTTATCCAAGTTACCGCCGATCAAGGATTATTCGCTGCTACTGTCGGGATGGGCTTCATCGCAGCCATTCTTTCATCACTTATGAATAACATGCCGACGGTCATGATAGACGCTCTTGCAATTGATAGTACCAATACAACTGGTGCGATTAGGGAAGCCCTTATTTATGCAAATGTCATCGGTTCGGACTTGGGACCGAAAATTACACCGATTGGTTCTTTGGCTACGTTATTGTGGCTGCATGTCCTTTCACTAAAAGGCGTGAAAATCTCATGGGGAACCTACTTTAAAACAGGAATCATCTTAACCATCCCAACGTTGTTCATCACATTGGTCGGCTTATATATATGGCTGCAAATTATTCATTAAACCTTACTTTACAAACAAAGGAGAGAAACCGCATGGCTAAGAAAACGCTATACTTTTTATGTACAGGTAATTCTTGCAGAAGCCAAATGGCAGAAGCATGGGGGAAGAAATATTTAGGTGACGAATGGCAGGTGCTTAGTGCAGGAATCGAGGCCCATGGGTTAAATCCCAAAGCAGTAAAAGCAATGAATGAGGTTGGGTTGGATATCTCCAATCAATCATCGGATATCATTGACCCAGATATATTGAATAATGCTGATTTTGTCGTTACATTATGTGGGGATGCGGCTGACAAATGTCCTATGACACCACCGCATGTTAAACGTGAACATTGGGGCTTTGATGACCCGGCAAAAGCGGAAGGAACTGATGCAGAGAAATGGGCAACCTTCCAACGTGTTCGAGATGAAATAGGTGAAAGAATTGCACGTTTCTCTAGAACCGGTGAATAAATGAAATGGAAAAGCCGTGGATGTTAGCAGGCGGACCAAAGACCATAAAGAAAGAGCTGCCAAATTCGGCAGCTCTTTTCATCATTAAATCTTAATATCGACCTTAGCATTTTTCTGAAGTTCTTCGACATGCTTCACAAGCTTTTCTTGTTTCTTTTGCTGCTCTAGTTGTTCCTTGATTTGCGGCTTCATTTCTTCGAGTTTCTGTACCTTCTGTCCGCTTGTTTTAGCTTGCTCCGCAACCTGGTCGTAATACTTTTGGATTTCTTCATCAGTTGCTTCTTCCACTTTAATCTCTTTTTCAACGTACTTCGTATATGGGATGTTCTCTGCGATCTGGGCATTCAGCATTTCCGAGTTCAGACCTGCTTGCTTCAATGCCGCCTTGAATTTTTCTTCACTCTCATATTGCTTCTTGATTTCGGCAAGTTGCTTTTCAATTTCGGCCTTGGAAGCTGTGTAGCCCTTTTTATCAGCTGCTTGAAGCAGCAATGTTTGCCCCACTAAAGAGTTGAGCGTTTGCTCTTTAATTTGTTTGGCGCCCTCCTTGGATGTTGGGTCTTGTCCGAATTGCTGCATCTGCATTTGTGTGGTGGACAACACGGTATTATATTCCGCACCTGAAATTTTTTCGTCATTGACGATGGCTACCGTTTTCTTTTCATCTACCTTTTGCTTGTCTAGTTTCTTTTGCATTTCTTCCATCTGTTTTTGCTGTTCCTCAGTTGCTTTAGCCGTTTCTTTCTCAGTTGTTTTAGTCTCTTTCTCGTCATTTTTCTTATCAGCTTCATCGTTCGAACCACAAGCCGTTAGAACAACTGCCAATAATCCAATGATGATTGGGTACAATAGTTTCTTCATATTTCAGTCTCCTCTCGTATTCAATGCTAAAAAATCATCTAATGCGCATTATAAAGGAATTTCCCATTAAAACACAATAAATTCATTCTTTTTTCCAGAAAACAGGAAGATAGTATAGGCATCATCTCATTATATAAGTGTAACATTCGCGGAAATGAACCCATTTACCCTTCGTCATGCAATATGCTTAAAAGGACCTGGTGCAGACAGAAACTTGTCATCTATCTCTTACTCACAAAACGATGCTTAGTAACTATTGTATATAAAACTTGTATGGTATTGTATACCTTATCATCCGGATATAGTTCATTTAACCTATCTTCCAAATCATGAACGGAGTGAGCCGTGACAATGAGAATAGTGACTAAGAGACAGAGTTGGAAATCCAGCAGATTATTGGAGGTATAGATTTTGAAAGGGAAATCAACAATGATGTGATCAGCAGCCTGGAAGTGGCTGAAAACATCATCCTCCATCATCATGAAAAAAGGGATGGAACGGGATATCCCCACCGTTTGAAAGGGGAGGAAATCCCTTTGGAAGCTCGAATCGTAGCCAGTGTGGATGTGTTTGATGCATTGACCAGCATAAGGCCTTATAAAGATTCCTGGTCAGTGGAGCGGGCATTATTTTTCATAAACGAACAAAAAGGAAAGCATTTCGACCCATCCATTGTGATGTCTTACTTTTGCTATTTTGATGAAAGGCGGCACAGAAAAAAAGGCGCGATACTGTTCGCAGCACAGGGATATAGTAAATTGCGAACTGGTCGCCTTCTGGATCTGGTCGTTAACCCATGGAGATAAAGGGGTAACGTTCTTGAAAAAACTAAGGAGTTTGTAAAATGGTAAATGGATCGCTTCAATTTACCAAAAAAGTAGTGAAGCTTTTTACTCCCTTCCTTTTTTCTTATTTCTATTAAAATAATAAACGACTGCGATTACGAGAATCAACAGTATCAAAACAATTCTTACATCGTCCGATGCCTTCAATACCTGTGTTACCGAATATGCCTCGACAAGGAGGGCAGGCAGTTTTCCGATGGAGGTGGCGAGGAAGAAAATCATCATTCCCGTCTTGCTTAATGCTGCTGTTAGGTTGATTACGCCGGATGGTATAAAAGGAAGGAGCCTAAGCATCAGGATCATCCAAAATGCATGGAACCCTTGTGACTTTTGCAGCTTCTTGACCCACCGGTTCTTCATGAACTTGGGTTTGAATGTTTGAAAGCCCTTTCGATATAACCAAAAGCTGACCACTGCACCGGCAATTTCTCCCATGTAAGAAAGGATCAATCCCTTTTCAAATCCAAATACGCTGATATTGGCGGCCGTGATGAATACACTTGGAATAAAACCAAGCACGCTGATCAATATATTGAATACTAAACTTACACCAATGGAGAAAGGGCCGCTGGATAGTAATGCCTCAGAAATGAAATTCATATCAATCCACAGAACTCCATTTATACCCGATGCCCCAGACCGTTTTCAAATGTTGATCTGCTGGAAAACCGGCATGACGCAATTTCTCTCTAATATTTCGAATATGGGAATCGATTGTCCGATCTTCGGTATCCGTTTTAAAACCCCATATGGTCGAAAGCAGGTGGTCTCTGGAATACACTTGATCTGGGGATTTTAAAAACAAGCACAGCAGTGAGAACTCTTTCGGTGTTAATGGAATTGTTTTGGTATCATAATGTGCTTCATAAGCAGATTCATTTAATTTTAGCCCCCTAAAGGTCAAAGAATCATCCTGATTATGCACCCGCCGCGTCACTGCTTCGATTCTGGCGAGTAAAACATCTTCATGAAAGGGTTTCGTAATATAATCATCTGCACCCTTTTTCAACCCTTTCACCATTTCTTGTGCAGCATCCCGGGCGGTGAGCATGATTATGGGAATGCTGGAAAACGCACGGATCCTTTCGCACGTTTCCCACCCATCCATCTCAGGCATCATTACATCAAGAAGTACTATGTCCGCATGTTCACGCGCTAAGAACTGTAAGGCTTCAAGTCCAGATTTCATCTTCAGGCATGTATATCCGTGAGGTTTAATGTATAGCTCTAATAGATCAAGCATTCTCTGTTCATCATCAACCAGAACTACTGTCTTCATTTGTTTTCTCCTTAAATGTGATAGTGAAGCACGTTCCTTGCTCCAAGTTGCTTTTAACCGAAATGGTTCCACCTTGTATCTCCACTAATTGCTTGACAATGGAGAGCCCCAATCCGAATCCGCCGGTATCTCTGGCACGTGATTTCTCGACACGATATAAACGATCAAAGATATGGGGGACATCTTCAGGTGGAATGCCAACCCCTTGATCGATTATGGAGATGGAAATCCAGCCATTGCATTCAGTGGCTTTGATGGTGGTGACTGTATATTCGTTCGAGTACTTCAGTGCATTATCCAACAGGTTAAGAATGACTTGCTCAAACCGTGAGGGATCTATATCTATAAATAAGTCATCCTTGCATTCCAGATTCAATTGAATTCTTTCATTTGCAAAAGCCGGCAGCACTTTTTCATGAATGTTTTGCAGGAATGAAGAGAGCTGGACGATTTCTTTTGATATGGTGAATGTATTTACATCCATTCTAGCCATATTGAATAGTTCGTCCAATAATCTGTTTAATCGTTCGGATTCATCATGGATGATCTCTAAGTATCTTGTTCGTTCGGATGCATCCAAATCTTTCCGTCGGGTTATATCAGCATATCCCTTGATATAAGTTAGCGGCGTGCGCAGTTCATGGGAGATACTTGCCAAAAATTCATTGCGTTCCTTCTTTAAATAGTTCAATTCATTAGCCAAGCTTTGAATGGATTGGGCAAGCTCCCCGAGCTCATCATGTGATCGTACCGGCACAGCCACTGAAAAATTCCCTTTGCTGAGTTTGGTTGTCGCTTCCTTCATCGAAATAAGCGGTCTAGTCAAAGCTTTTGATAGAAAATAGATGGTGATAAGCATGAATAAAAGGAGCAATGCAGTCGCAAAAAGGAAATGCCTATTCAATTGTGCGATTAAATCCTCAACATCTCTAGTATCTTTGAACATATAAACATAGCCTTTTTTTTCTTTATCACTGATAAATGGCGTAACGGTGGCTATATATCTTTCATCCTTCCAACTTGATTGGAGGACCATACCTTTTCGGGGTACTTGGGGGATGTTTTTTGCCAAGATTTTGTTCATTCCCCCATTTACCTTTGCGGAAGATATCAGAATATCTCCTCTTGTATTCGTAATCACGACATCTGTATCGGTATGGTATTCCATCAGGCCGATATGCTTAAGGGTAGAGTCGGAATACGTGATTTCCAACACATCACGATGACTATTGCCACGGGCCTTCAGTGATTCCAATTCTTGATTGATACGGGAATGGATCACTTTATTATGCAAGTAAATCATGGAGACGGTTTCCATCAAAAAAATGCAAATAAATATAGATAGTCCGAGTTTAAAGGAGATTTTCAGGATTATTCACCTTCTTATTGAATAAAGTCAGTTTAGCGAAAAAGTATGAAGAAAGTATGCAGTTTATTTCAATTTCTTCGCATCTATTAAACAACGATAATCCGAATGATGACTTGTTGCAAGAGAGACATTCCGTTTAATGGGCCAAAACTGTCACTTTTTTAAGTCCTGTGCAGGGGGGAATCAGGTTGTATTTAGCCACTTCTCCCAAAACATATACGTAGGATTGCTATGCGGCAACCGTGGAAGAACATAATTTTCCACGCGAAACCATTAAACATAACACTTTTCGAAGTTGTTACTAATTATTCATATAGAACTTATTTTAATTACACCTCTAACGAATGGAAACTGCCGTGAAAATGGACCGTTTCTTAACTTAGTTTATACAAAATGTTTTGTATTAAGGAAACATTTTGTCGTGAATGAATACTATGTAAAAAAGGAGCTGATCCATATGAATTGTACAAACCGTACGCAGAAAAAAATAATGGCATATTCCGCTTTATTCAAAAAAATGGGCATTCTCAATGATGAGGAATACAAAAATATCGCAAAGACCTTTCAATCAAAGGGTTGAGGAAGTGTCCCTTGGATATTCATAAACTTTTATCCTGCAGTATACGGTCTGTAAAACCCCCGCCTTTCAATCTTAGAAAAGGAGGGGGACTGCAGACTATTAGGATATCAAGGAAGTGTGGGCGATGTTGTCAATTTGTCGGGCTCTAAGTCTATCGATATTTTTGGCGGCTGCACCCAGCTGGTTGAATTGATCACCTTAAGTTTGAAAATTACATAAACGATGGACATTTCTTGGCAAGTAGGAGGGAGTTCATTGAAAAGGGATACGAAAAAATTTCTTGCATTATGAGTAGTGAAAAGGAAGTTTGTTGTGATCCGATGGTGTTCTCTGCGATAATGGAGTAAAGAAATTGAAAAGGAGTTACGTAAGATGGCGGAGGACTTTAAGATTCCCAGCTTGAAAGTTGATGAGATTGATAAGAAAATCATATCGGTTTTACATGAAGATGCACGAATTTCATATACCGACTTAGCGAAGAAAGTGGAGCTTTCCAGAGTTGCGGTTCAGATGAGAATTAATCATCTAGTTGAAAACGGTGTGATCGAGAGGTTCACTGCGGTCATAAATCCAGCTAAGGTCGGCATCCATGTTTCGGCATTCTTTAACGTGGAGGTTGAGCCAAAATATCTGGAATCGGTCGCGCAGCAATTAGAAAGTGAACCGGCTGTTACGAGTTTATATCATATGACCGGTCCGAGTAAACTCCATATGCACGGAATCTTTACTGATAATCAAGAGATGGAACGCTTTCTTAATGAGAAACTGTATGCGGTCGTCGGTGTTGTCAGCGTTGATTGCCAAATTCTCATTAAACGTTATAAAAGCCGGATGGGCATGAAGCTTTAATAAAAAAATCCCCCTATACAGGCGGATTTTTTATTTATGTGAGCGGGATGATAAAGCCGCCATACGTAAAGGCAAGAATGATTATGAATGCAGGGTGGATCTTGAATTTACCTAAAGCCAAGAAGGCCAATCCAGCGATGAAGACTGAATGGATGTAGCCGATGGACCCGACCGCGTCCGCGGCCATATTCCAGGTGAGCAATAACATCATGATCGCGATCACGGGCTGTACGAGTAGTGACATGCCTTTTACGATAGGCGATTGCTTGTATTTTCGCAGGATTTTTAATAGATAGATCAAAGCCACGGCTGAAGGGATGATCGTGCCTGCCAATGCAGCTAGAAAACCTGGCCAGCCATATACATCATATCCGACATATGCGGCTATTTTCGTGGCGATGGGTCCAGGGAGTGAATTTCCTAACGCGAGCATTTGTGAGAACTCGGTATTATCAAGCCAGCCATAACGGGTGACGATTTGATCATACATAAGCGGAATCGAAGCTGGACCTCCGCCGTAACCAAGAATATTGGCAATGAAAAACGCTAGAAAAACAGTAACTCCTATTGGGATGATAATACCCATTAAGCGGATTCCTCCTTCCTATCAGTCTTTTTATTTTTCAATCTATCCTTTAATTTATAATGAAACGCCCCATATAAAAGAAACATCATAATGACGATACCCGGATGCAGGGAAATGACCTGCAGAAGCAAAAAGGAAATCGCAAAAAAGGTGATTCCGAGCACTTTTCCTAACCCTTTTACCGCCTTTTCGCCAAACTCATAAGCCATTTGACCAAGCATGACAGCGACAACCGGCATGACAGCAGCGATCATATTAATGATCATTGCCGAATTACTTAGAACATTAATGAACGCAATCAAGAAAACCATCGCAATGCATGAAGGTAATACGTGAGCCGCCACACTTACGATGGCTCCCGGCCAGCCTTTTAATTTATAACCTAGATATGCTGCCATCTTCGTGGCAATCGGTCCTGGGAGTATATTGGCAATTGCCAATGTGTCCCCGAATTCATCATCGTCAAGCCAGTGATAACGGGAAACTGCTTCGTGGCGGATGAGCGGGATGACAGATGGCCCGCCGCCGAATCCTAATATCCCCGTTCTCATCATTCCAATCGTCAATTCCGTATATGGATTTTTCACAAACGATTCCTCCTTTGTTATAAAATTCAGCATTCATTTCCAAGATTATGAATTAATGATAACAAAAATTCTTTCGAAATGTACAAAAAATTATGATAATAATTACGTAATGAATGTATTTTTGGGGGTTTTCGATATAATGGGTTGAAATAAACAAAAGAAAGTATCTTTTTGCCTTGAGGAAGGAAGTTTGGATTACATTAGACAAACAAGCAAGTATAATGCTTTTCCCATTAGTGCGATGGATTATTGGATTCCGCCTTATGGGGGATAAGAAGGAGAAATTATAAACAAAAAAACAACTTTTCTACAAGCCCCCTTTATAAACCTAAAAAGTACCCTATGGGCAGCCTGTTTCAGAGTGACTGCTCTATAAGGTACATTTTTTAATATATAATTCTAATAAACTTAATGTGGGTCATTCTTCCCGAATGACTAATAGCACACCGGTAAAAATTAAGATCGTACCGATCCAAAAAGACAAGCCGATTTGTTCACCTAGCATTAACCAACCTAAAAAAGTACCGACTATAGGCTGTAAAAAGAAAAATAGTCCGCCACTTGAAGCAGTAAGCATTTGCAGTCCGCGATTCCACAGTAAAAAGGCACATGCTGTTGAAATAACGCCCAAGTATAGAATGCCGCCCCATATGGATGGATGCATGATGGCTTGAAAGTCAAGCTCATCCAATCGACTAATCGTAACAGGTGCTAAAAAGACAATTGCCACAAGCACGGCATAGGTCGTAATAACAATTTGTGAATATTGCCCTGGTACACGTTTGATTAGAACAGACATAAGGGCCCAAGTTAACGCAGCAATAAGCAGTGATACGCCCCCAAGTTGGTGAGATGAGCCAATATGGGCATTTCCGACAATGATACCGACACCGAGTGTCGCTAAAATAACAGAAATAGATTTTTTTAAAGTGATCTTTTCTTTTAAAACGATACGTGCAAATATCACCATGAATGCAGGGGTTGTTGAAGTGATGATGGCCCCCATTTGTGCGGTGGATAGCAGCGTACCGACTTCCTGGGTTACGATGGAAATGGTGTTCCCAACAAGTCCTATAATGAAAACCAAAAGCCAGTCCCGTTTGTCAATCCGCCAAGATTGTTTTGTTATTAAACCAATTGTCAGCAATGCTAAAATCGCAATTACATATCGTAATAATACTAATTCAAGCGGCGGAACAACGTCTACCACAACTTTTACCACAACATACATCCCGCCCCAAATGCTGGCAGCGAGTGATAAATATAAAGAACCTATTATAGTGTTTTTCATTTTTGTACCCTCCGTTTTAACTAAACATTCCAGTCCCTAACGGAGATGCAAGTTTTCTGCCGTTAAGGAAGAAAAACTGCAGGTACATCATTTTCGAATAGTGGTGACCACAACATCAGCTTTCAGCTCTCTTTCCAAAAATATTTATTTTCAATGATGTTAGCTAATTAAAAAGCTATTCGGAGCTGCTACCGATCATTCGTTTCAAACGTCAGTAAGTTATTACCATACTCATTTAAATATACAAGATTTCAGATTAATAAAACAACAAATTATAGTATTAAACTTAGCGTACCATTAAAATCATTCGCATTATACTAAAACGTAAAATTCAGGAAAAAACCCAACCCTAAAAACTGGTGGGGTTTCTATTTGGTTCATGGATTCTAGTTGGAATAGAAAGAGGGATTTATAGGGAAGGGAAACAGATGGTACAGTAATGATGCTGGAAATAAAAGGTGGATTAGGATTAATTGGCTCCCTTAAAGAGTTTAATCCTAATCCACCGTTATGGTGAATTCAGTGCATGTCCTTTCCGGAAGCATCACTATCCGTTATATTTTCTTTCGATTTTCCTGAACTCATCCGATAGTTCAAATAACGTGTGTAAGACGGCTGTTTGAATATATAGATTCATATAATTATCATTGCTCTTCTTTTGAAAAGATAAATCATGCTTTTCATTGATTTTCCGAGTTATACATTCATTAATTTCGCTCCACATTTCTTTCGTTCCTTCTTTAAGTTTAGTCTCCATAATCTCCCACTCCTTTTTTATTAGTTTATCCAATCTATTACATTCTTATACTTATTTTTTGGCCAAACTGGTAACTTTTTTATCTTAAAATTAATGTCTTCAGTTTTTTTGGGTATCCTTCTGTTTGAGTGCAAAGTCGAAAAATAGGATATGTCATTACCCATTGGTGGTTATTTAATTGCTGAAAAAATATTGTCGACTAACACTATTCGCTTCAAAGTTAAAACAAAGCTGATTGGTACGGATGGCGGACCGCCCGCGGAAAGCGAGTGCCTGGATTCAACGTTCAAATTGTACATTCCCTAAAAGGGGGGCAGGGTGTCACTATCTCATTCCTTCTCTATAGTTACTTTAATTGAGTCATATTCTTGAGTGATGTATTGTACAAATGACAGGAGTTTGGAATAATTAGCATAATGATATTAAAGAACATGTAAACCTTTATCGATTCGAATAGGAGATTGTTATGTTTAAAATTATGATAGTTGAAGATGATGAAAAAATTAGAAAAATTGTGGCTGATACGCTAACAAAATGGAAATACGACGTTGTGGGGATAATGGAATTTGACCACATTTTAGATGATTTTGAGAAATTCCAGCCTGATTTGGTACTATTGGATATAAACTTGCCAACCTTTGATGGCTTTTATTGGTGTCAGCAGATCCGTGCAATCTCAAGTGTGCCCATACTGTTCCTTTCCTCTAGAAATCAAAACATGGACATCATCATGGCCATTAATATGGGAGGGGATGATTTTATCCAGAAGCCATTTGATTTAGATGTTCTTGTAGCAAAAATCAGTGCATTGCTACGCAGGAATTATACCTATCAATATGGACATAACCTAAAACTGACGCACCGGGACTTGTCTTTGCATGTAACAAACTCAACTATCCAATTTGAGGAACAATCCATTGAACTATCACGTAATGAGTTCATCATTTTGCAGTTGATGATGCGCAGAATAGGGAAAATTGTACCCAGAGAGGACTTGATGCAAGCTCTTTGGAATGATGAACAGTTTGTCGACGATAATACACTGACTGTTAATGTAAATCGGTTAAGGCGTAAGATTACTGGAATTGGATTAGAAGACTTTATTGTGACACGTAAAGGAATGGGGTATCTGATCGAATGAGGTTCATCCAATTTTTAAAATATGAGAAGCCTTATATCGTTTTATTCGTTTTTATCTTTTGCATGGTTTCTGCCGTGTTTTACACGGACCCCAATATGACATGGAGCTGGAACACTTTTCTATATGCGGGGGCATTAACCCTATTCGTATTGATTATTTTCTTTTTGTATCGGTATCAGCAAAGTTTACGTGCAATCCGGGCAAGGGGTGACGAAGATCATGAGAACCTTTCTTTGGAGGCAGCCTCTTTACAGCATTTGTTTGAAGAGAAGGAAAGGGAACATATTAGGTCTCTCAATCAGATTCATGAGAAGCAAAACGAGTATTATGATTTTATTGTTTCGTGGTTTCATGAAATTAAAACACCCATCTCAGTGCTGCGATTGATGCAGCAAACAGAAATCGATGCCAAGATTTTTCATGATGAGGTATCAAGGATAGAGCATTATGTGGATCAGGCACTTTATTACGCAAAGTTGGATAACTTCAATCAGGATTATGACATCAAGAATTGTGATTTGGACCAATTGGTGAAAGAGGTCATAAAAACTCATTCCAAAACATTTATTTCCAAGAAAATCCGCCTTCGGTTACAGATTGAACCAACCACCATCCAAAGTGACCCCAAGTGGCTGCAATTCATCCTGAATCAATTAATTTCAAATTGCTTGAAGTATACGCAAGAAGAAGGGGAAATAAAGATTGAGACAGGTTCTGATTTAAAAGAAAAGCAGCTGATCATTAGAGATAATGGAATTGGTATAGAAAAAACTGATTTACCAAGGATATTTAATAGGGGTTTTACAGGATCCAACGGGCGTACCTACACAAAATCCACAGGGATGGGGTTATATTTAGCACAGCAGTTATCCAATAAGCTTGGTCACTATATCACCTGTACCTCTGAAACGGGTTTGTATACCGAATTTGCCATGCACTTTCCCAAAAATGTCGATCCCTATTTCAATATGCAAAAAAACGCAATGAGACCTTGATGAAGGCCATTGCGTTTTTTATTAATATTTCTGATTTACGATTTTGTAGTAGAGATTCGCGGAAGATAGATAAAACAATACATAGATCACAAAGTATATAGCAAAGATGAACCAGAGCATGGAGGTAAGCTGCGGGAAATCTTGTACTGAATCCAGGATATAGTATTTTAAAATGAGCCAGCTGTGTAAAATGCCTAAAACTAGCGAAGGGAAGAAAACAAAGAGAAGTTGTTTACGGATCACGCTTTTCAATTCACGGTCTGCGGTTCCGATCTTCCGCAGAATGGAATACTGCCTTTGTTCTTCCGTTGCTTCCCGCAATTGTTTAAAGTAAATGACGCTGGCCAATGCAAACAAGGCAATGACAGCCAGGAAAGCAGCTGCAAATAACATTAAAGATGAACCTTCTATTTGCTTTGAATACACATCGGCAAACGAAGAATAGTAAGTGTCGGGCTTCTTCGTAACAATGGCATGTATATCAGTTGATAAGGATTCAGCCTGCTTCTCATTTTCGATTTCATAAATTTCAAAATGTACCGTTTTGGCTTTGCTTTTTAAGTTTTGATAAGCCTCATCTGAAATAATCAGGACTGCGGGCTTTAATATCATGGATCGAACAGGGTCGCTGGACCAGCCTAATAATGCGTAATCTTTTTTCTCTATTAGTTTTAGAGTGATATCTTCATTTACATTCACTTTAAAACGTGGAAGCCGATCGGAGGGGAAGGGTTTTGGGTAATCTGTTCCTTGTGACAGAGTTACAGCTTCCATATCTTCTAAATGGATTTCCTCCTGATTTCCGCGCAATGAGATGATTTCGTTATATGCTTTTTCTGGAAAAAGAAAAACGTCCTTTGAAAAATACTCAGGGTTCTCAAAAGCAAGGTCCATGTTTGTATTCGGCTTTCCTACTAAGGCTTCCAGAGTTTTATGATATTCAATTAAGTGGTCGGAATTTTTTATCTTAGCATCAATTTTCTCGTTAGTTTCCTTATCCAATGATTGGAACGCAATATCATTCGGTAGATTCCTGCCGACAGCTTCAAACTGGACAGCGTAATTGATCGAAACGAATCCAATCAAGAAAATGATGGTCGCACTGAACAAAGAGATGAAGGTAAGGTTTAACGTATTCGACCTTATTTGGAAGCGTAATGACGAGATCCACAATACCCGATTGCCTTCATGAAAGTTATGTTTCTGGCGGATTTTTTGCAGCAGCCAGCCGGAGAACTGACGGAAGAACAAATACGTTCCGCCAATCATGCCGACTGTGACGGCAATCATGGCCAAAGTTAAGTGATCTTGCCATATGCTTGATTCTTTGCCCCGGCTTATCAGAAAGAATTCCGTTGCTAATAACATTAACGATAAAGCTGCCATAATGACCGAAGAGGGTATAGGTTTTTCCATTTTTTCTTTTGCATGAAACAACTCCACGAGTTGTACGCGATTGATCATGAAGAAACTTTGGATACTTGCAATGATGGCTAACAAGAGAAACAGGAAGATTGTCGACCCGATCGCTTGATAAGGAAAATTCAGCGTAATGACATTTTCGTATTGCATTAAATTCATTAATGCCATACCGAAAAACTTGGACAGCAGACCGCCAAGGAGTATTCCAATTACAAGTGAGAATGATCCAATGAGCAGATTTTCAACGAATACCATTCGAGTAATCTGGCTTTCTTTCATACCTAGCAGCAAATAGAGTCCAAATTCCTTTTTTCTTTGCTTCTTAAAGAAAGAGTTAGCATAAAGAATAAAGAAAATGATAAAGAGGAAGATGACCACCGAGGCAATCGACACCCCCGTTTGAAAACTCTCCTTATTATTGAGTACATCCAATATATCCTGGTTATACATCAGTGATGAGAAGGTGAAATGGACCATCACACCTGTAATCATGGCAAACAGATAAATCGTATAAACTCGGAAATTGCGCTGAACGTTCCGGAACGTCATATTCAGTAAGTTCACCTTTGATTCCCTCCCATGGCACTCTGGATGTGAAGGATCCGATCAAAGAAGTCACTTTGACTTTGGTCACCTTTATAAAGCTCGTTTACGATTCCCCCATCACGCAGGAAGATGACTCGTTTACAGAAGCTTGCTGCATAGGAATCGTGTGTAATCATGAGGATCGTCGTTTGAAACGTTTCATTCAAGCCCGATAACTGTTCCAATAATTGTGTGGCCGATCTCGAATCAAGAGCGCCTGTAGGTTCATCTGCAAAAACTATCGCAGGGTTTGTAATAATGGCGCGCGCCGATGAGGCCCGTTGTTTCTGGCCGCCAGAAACTTCTGTAGGGTATTTATCCTGAATTTCTTCAATATTCAATGCCTGAATGACTGGTCTCAGCCTTCTTTCCATCTCATCCGATGAGAATTTCCTTAATGAAAGAGGCAGAAGAATGTTCTCCTTAATCGTTAAAGTATCAAGCAAGTTGTAATCTTGAAAGATGAACCCCATTCGTTCTTGGCGAAATGTGCGCAATGCTTTTTTGTTCAAATCCAACAGGGCCTGCTCTTCAAGCCAGACTTCCCCGCCAGAAAATTTATCAATTGTCGATAACACATTCATCAGTGTTGTTTTTCCTGAACCGGAAGGCCCCATAATAGCTGTAAATTCACCCGAAGTTATGATCAGGTCAATATTTTTTAAAACCTGTGCCTTTCCATAGGATTTTGATAAATTTTTAGTTTGTAATACTTTTTTCAACGTAAATCTCCTCCTCATGTTACATACTATAAAATTCATCCCTTTCCCCACCATAGATGTAACAGGAAGTAAGATTACAATTTTGTCACATTACAATTTGAAAATGAAAATAACAGCTTGAACAGTGAATGTAATAAATGAAATTACCTATATCAATTATGCATTTTCAGCAACTTAGTGGCAACAAGTTGAAATAATGGGGGTTAAATGGATTACGATCATTTTCTAATGAACTAACCGGTTCTTTACTTCACTTTCGGAATTTAAGGGGACAGGTTAGTTGCAAGGATGCTAGAGCAGAAGGAGATATTATTGAAAGATAAGGAATAAAATCAAATTTTCTACAAAGAATACTTCTATTAATTACAAATTAGGAGTGTGGATATGGAACAAACACTATATGAAAAAGTTGGCGGAGAAGAAGAGATAGCAAAAGTTGTGGACTATTTTTACTCCGAATTGGTTCTTAAAGATGAGACAGTTAATCATTTTTTTGAAAAAACGGATATGGAAAAGCAACGGAGTCATCAGACAAAATTTATTAGTTTTGCATTAGGCGGCCCAAAACAATATTCTGGACAATCCATGGCAAAGGCGCACCAAGGATTGAATCTGCAACCAGACCATTTCAATGCCATTGTCAAACATCTTAACGATGCACTTGCTCACTTTGGAGTGAATGAAGCTGACATAGATACAGCTTTGACTAAAGTTGCTTCACTAAAAGATGATATTTTGTATAAATGAATATCGATCCATCCCCCATTATCTGGGGTTTTTATTTGGATTTTTTATCCTTTTGTTACATGTTTTTGACTTCCAAAAGAATGATTTTTAAATGAAGTTGCGTTTTAAGAAAATTACAAAGACAATGACCGTTTTGTAAAATTCAGAAAAATGGAAAATATATTATTGACTTATGTCTGGAGTATTATGTATTATGTATACATAACACATATGAGAATTTAGCCAATCATATAGATTCAAGTTGTTCATATTGTAAAGACTTATCAAAAAGGACGGATTAATATGGCAGGAATTCATTTAAAACCAATCGAAAAGGAAAGAACAACACAAGATAAAGTTTATAATCAAATAAAAAAAGCCATTTTATTTGGTGGTATTACCAGTGATGAAATATTTACAGAAGTTCAATTAGCGGAAAGGTTAGATACTTCAAGAACTCCGGTAAGGGCAGCTATTCAAGATTTGGTGAAGGAAGGATTACTTGTTTCCATTCCAAGGAAGGGTTTAACTGTAAGAAAGATTACTCCAGAGGAACAGGATGAAATCTTTTTACTAAGAAGTGCTATTGAAGTTGAATCAGTGAAAAAACTAACAAAAGAAATTACATCACCTGAACAACTGAGGCTGCTTAAATTAATTCTGAAGCAGCAAGAAGAAGCATTGCAAAATGATGATGCTATTAGTTTTATTAAGCTAGACCATGAGTTTCATCTCTCTTTGACAAGACTGGCAAACTTCACCATAATAGAGCAAGTTTTGAACAATCTTCATAACCTTACTCAGCTAATGGGGTTAAAAGCAGTCAGTAAACTTGGGAGAATGAAAAATGTTTTAATGGAACATACTCAGATTATCCAGGCTTTGGAGGAGAAAAATCCCGAACTTGCTTCACAGGCGATTTTAAACCATTTGGAAAAAACAAAAGAAACATTGATTATGGTTGATAATTCCTGATTTTCCACCAAATGCTTGAAGGGAGGGATTGCTCCTAGTAAAAGGTAGTTTACTATATTTATAGTGACAAAAATTAACGGTTTTGAATAAACTTGCCTATGAAATGGAAGATTTACAGCAAGGTCAAACCAATTCTCACGTTTAGAGCAAAAGCCTTGGAGAAATTCTTCCGAATGCTTTTTCTTGGGTTTTTGCTTAGATAGTAAGTCATGGTGTTGAAAGAACCGTCTATAGTTCATTGCAAATGAAAGCGTTTACCAGTCGTTGATGTTCATAGGTAAAGAGTAGAGAATATTTAAGGGATAAACATTAAATTCACTTTGACTTTACCAACCATAATTACATGATAGGAATTGGCAAAGCCTTTAATGTATACACAATACATAATACATCATACAAAATACAATTAAGGTTCGCCTTTAAGCTGTTAAATCGTTTCTTGTTTTTAAAACATGTACTTATTCAAACATATAGGAGGAATCAGGTATGGTTAGAACAGGTAAAGAATATTTACAGACATTGAAAGATGATAGGGCAATCTACATAAATGGGGAACGAGTACAGGATGTGACGACCCACCCAGCTTTTACGGGAATTACCCAAACCATTGCAGGCTTATACGACCTAGCATGGGATGAATCTCAGAATATGACATACAAAACTGAGGACGGTACACTAGCAAATAAAATTTATATGATTCCAAGGAGTCGGGAAGAACTTGAAGAGAGAAGATTGGCGATTTCTAAATGGTCTGAAGCAACTTGTGGATTTGTCGGAAGAAGCCCTGATCACGTTGCCAGCTTTTTGGCTGCTTTTGCCAGTTCACCCGAAGTGTTTGATCGTGGAGGAGAAGGTTATGGAAATAATGTTTTGAATTTCTATAAACATGTACGAGATCAAGATCTATATGTAACATACGTTATTATTCCGCCACAAATTGATCGAAGTAAAGCAGCTCATGAGCAGGAAGATAAGTTTCTCCCAGTTGGAGTGTACGAAGAAAGGGAGGATGGAATTATTGTTCGAGGTTCTCAAATGCTCGGTACTGCATCAGCCGTATCCGATTACTTATTCGTAAGTTGCCTTACACCACTCAGACCTGGTGATGAAGATTATGCTTTGTCTTTTGTCCTGCCGATTCATGCAAAAGGATTAAAATTTTATGCGAGGCCTGGTTATGCTGAAAAATCACCAAGCACATTTGATTACCCATTGTCCTCCCGTTTTGATGAAAGTGATTCATTAGTCGTTTTTGACGATGTATTTATTCCTTGGCAAGATATTTTTGTTTACAAAAATATTGACATCGTGAGGGCTCAGTTCCATGAAACACCAGCTCACGTATTAGGCAATAATCAAGCGCAAATAAGATTTAGCAATAAATTGAAATTTTTGATTGGTGCTGCCCGAAAAGTTGCTGCTATGAATGGAATTGATAAAATCCCATCAGTCCTAGAGAAGTTAGGGGAACTCGCTTCTATTGCGGCTTCTGTAGAAGGTAATCTTTTAGCTTCGGAATATAATTGTATCATCGACAAAAACGGTGTGGCACGACCGAATCCACGTTTTCTCTATGGTGTAGTCGGTCAACAGGAAACAATCTATGCTTCCACTATTAAAATTTTACGGGAGTTATGCGGTGGAGGCGTTTTACAATTACCATCTTCATATAAAGAGCTCATCAATCCTGAAACGAAAGATGATATGTATCAATATATACGTTCTACGGGAGTTGGGGCTGAGGAGAAAATTAAACTATTTAAGTTAGTATGGGATATCATTGGTTCAGAATTCGGTGGCAGGCATCAACAGTATGAAATGTTCTATAATGGTGCACCATTCGTCACGAAGGGCTTTTCATTTAGAAATTACGGCTATGATGAGCCGGTTCAAATGGTGGATAAATTTTTAGGAAGCTATTCACTTCCCACTCAAGTGAAAGAATTAATATAAAAAATATATAGAAAAGGGTGTTGCAGAAATGAAAATTGCATCAATACAATTGGAGATTAAAGATAGTGAATCTAAATCTGCTCGCATAGATCGTGTGGAGTCAATGATTGATGGATTAAAAGGACAAGATTTAATAGTTTTACCAGAAACGTGGGCAACGGGGTACTTTTCTTTTGATCGTTATATGGACGAATCAGAAGAATTGAATGGCGATTTTGTCCAACGTTTCTCTGCAAAGGCCAAAGAAGTTAAGTCATATATATTTGCAGGTAGTTTTATAGAAAAAAATAATGGAAAATACTACAACACAAGTGTTCTATTTTCTCCGGATGGGACACTAATAGGAACCTATCGAAAAATGCATTTATTTCGTTATGGTTCAAAAGAAGGTCAAATATTGACGAGAGGAAATGAAACAACTGTAGTCGATACAGAATTCGGGAAAGTTGGCTTATCAACTTGTTATGATTTGCGATTTCCTGAATTGTACCGTGCAGAAGTGGATTTAGGAGCAGAGTTACTTCTTGTTACATCTGCTTGGCCGCATAGAAGACTGGAGCATTGGAAATTATTCAATTCAGTTCGGGCATTGGAAAACCAGTGTTTCTTGATTTCGAGTAATTGTGTTGGAAATACTAATGACGTCCTTTTAGCTGGTCATAGTCAAGTGGTTGACCCATGGGGGATTGTTGTGGCTGCTGGAGGAGATGAAGAAACTATTATTAAAACAGAGATTGATCCAGCTCAGGTTGCTAAAATTCGTGATGTATTTCCTAATTTGAAGCACCGGGTATTAGATAGGCAGGAGGAATTCAGTTGATAAATATTAATGTTTGTGGAAGAAATATTGTCGCAGACCCTAAACGATTGCTTATTGCCGGCTATACGGGAAAAGACCAGGAATCTGTAAAAAAACATATTGATGAATTGAAGGAGATCGGCGTTCCGGCTCCTCCACAAGTTCCGATGATTTACGATCTTTCAACAAATCTCATTACGACAAATAACTCAATTTCAGTTATCCAAGAAAGCAGTAGCGGAGAAGCAGAAGTGGTCATCATGAAAATTGAAGGGAAATGGTATTTAGGACTAGGCAGTGACCACACGGACCGCGGGCTTGAAAAAGTGTCTATTCAGAAATCCAAACAAGTATGCAGCAAACCTATTTCAACACAATTTTGGGCCTTGGATGACGTAAAAGATCGATGGGATGACATTGAAATGAGAAGCTGGATGATCGTCGATGGGGTGAAAAACGAGTACCAAGCAGGCAAGCTAGGAGAATTCTTGCATCCTGAAGAATTGCTCAAAATTATCGAAGAACGTGGCTATGATAGTGAGGATATGATTGTGTTTTGCGGAACATTACCGATTATAAATGGCGAATTCATTTATGGGGAAGCATTTTCAGCAGAATTATATGATCGATTAACAGATAACAAAATTCAATTGAATTATCAGGTTCATATTTTAGTGGATGCGGAGGTAGTTTGAAATGGAAAAATCAAAAATGAAAATTGATAGAAAACCAGAGTTGGAATTTGTTGAGTATAAAACCTTTGAGGCCGTTCCTTCAAAAACTGTAGAAGGTGCATCTCAACGAATCATTGCGCAGATTCCAGATACTAATGTAGCAACTCGTATCCTTGAACTGGAAGCAGGTACTGATACATCGCCTGATGGCGTGCAAGTCCATGACTTTTGGGAAGAATTATATATTATTGAAGGATCCTTAATCGATTTACGTCTAAATGAGGAATTTACAGCAGGAATGGTTGCATGCCGTCCTCCAGGGATGGAGCATGGTCCATGGAAATCACCTAATGGCTGCAGGATTTTCGAAGTTCGCTATTATGCAGATCAGAAAAAAGAAGAACATGAATTTGTCGATCATACCACTTTTGAAGCGCAGCCTTTTAGTAAAGTTAAGAGCCTTTCTGAAAGAATCATTGCTTCTGACCCTACTACAGGGGTCGCTACAAGAATTCTTCATAACGGTCCAGGGACAGATACATCTCCTAATGGCGTGCAAGTCCATGATTTTTGGGAAGAATTATATATTATTGAAGGATCTTTAATCGATTTGCGTCTAAATGAGGAATTTACAGCAGGAATGGTTGCTTGCCGCCCTCCCGGTATGGAACATGGACCGTGGAAATCACCAGATGGCTGTAAGATTTTCGAGGTCCGCTATTACTCCACGGAACAATAAAGAGGTATGTACCGGACTTCTGCATTCCTATAGCAATATGGCAATCCATCAAATGGCTTCTCGTGACATCAAACAACGAGGAGCCTTTTATCTCTGATATATTCTTCCACAGGGACCACGTGCTGAATGCTCAATTTGATAATTGGGTATCACAGGAAGCAGGTATGTGAATGTTCCGTTTGATGGATTATGTATACAGAGTTCATTACACATAAACTCTATTCGGTAAACAATGAGTGCACATTCATGAAAAGTTCAAATTGACTTAAAATGCACTCCATTAATGGTTGATTATCGACTGGGGACGAAACATGGTCCTTAGTACCAAACGGAAACAAGGTTTTTGAAGTAGTATTGCACTAAATAATATCGACTAAACATTTTAAAAGTCATTATTTTGATGACAGAGAAGGTGAAGCAAGTTGGAAGTTTTCCATTTAGCACATCCACTAAAGGAATCCCTATATCCAAGGGAGCCCCACGTAATGGCATTAGGTTTTTTTGACGGTGTTCATTTAGGTCATCAATCCTTGTTAAAGCAAACCAAGAGAATAGCCGAAAAGAACAAGCTTAAATTCACGGCAATGACCTTCGATCCACATCCAAATGAAGTAATCAAATGGGAGAAAGATTTGCGGTATTTAACTCCCCTAGCTTTAAAGATTGAAAGAATGGCTGCTTTTGGAGTGGACAAGCTTTTTGTCATAAAGTTTAATTTATCATTGGCTTCCTTACAGCCATCCGATTTTATTAAACAATATGTTTTAGGTCTTCAAGCTAAACATATAGTGGTAGGATTCGACTTTACCTTTGGAAATAAAGCTCAGGGTAATGTTGATTATTTGCAAAAAGTGAGTAAAAACAACGCCTTTGATGTAACCGTCATTTCAAAACAGGCACATAATGGAGAAAAAATAAGTTCAACTTTAATTAGAAAAATAGTAAGGGACGGAGATGTCCACCTTGTACCTTACTATATGGGACATCAATTAGAAGTTAAAGGCTTTGTTTATATTTCAAATAGACATAAACATGAGAAAAAGAAAAAATCGGAAATTCATATTGAAAATAAGTATATCCTGCCAGCACCAGGTGTATATCGTGTAGAAATCAAAAACGGGAACAAAGCTTGTCAGGGGTTATTTATAAGATATGGGTCCAGCAAGAGGAATGATGAAATAAGCGGTCAAATTATAGAAATGCTGAAGGGAGGTGTTGCCGAAGAGTTGACAGTTAAATTCTTAAACAAGATACCCTTTGGGTCAATGCCTGAGTATAGTTCAAATTTTAAGGAGGTTATAAAATGATGGATGATAGAAATTTTAGAAACGCTATGGGGAAATTTGCAACAGGCGTAACAGTACTTACAACATATTTAGAAGATGAAGTACATGGTATGACGGCGAATGCATTTATGTCGGTTTCCCTTAATCCAAGATTGGTTTTAATATCCATAGGCGAAAAAGCCAGAATGCTAGATAAAATTAATGAATCTGGAAAGTTTGCTGTAAATATATTGTCAGAAGCTCAAAAAGAGTTATCCATGCACTTTGCGGGGCAGATTAAAGAAAACCGTCAGATTCAATTTGGCTGGATAAATGAACTCCCAGTAATAAAAAATGCTTTAGCAAACATCGTATGTAAGGTCCATAGTAAACAAATAGCTGGGGACCACACACTCTTTATTGGAGAAGTAACTGAACTCGTCATTAGCGAAGGGGCACCACTGGCCTTTTATGAAGGGAAATACGGCAAAATACTCAGCTAAGCTGTTTAAGGCGGAAAATTATTATTTAAGTTTGATCATTAAAGTTATGTTGAAAAGTTACGAATCCGAACGTGGAGCTTACTGGTTCCTTAATAGACTGTAAAGCTTTCTTGAGAGGGTCTTGTTTTGTTTAGGAGGGGAAACTCATGCAAAGCAAAAATAAGACGGCCGTCAGATCAATGGAAATCCTTAATCTTTTTTTTACGCATTCAATGTTAAGTTTAAATGAAATCGCAAATATTTCAGGGATACCGAAAACATCTGTTTATCGAATGGTCATGTCACTTGAAGAGATGGGTCTTCTCGATAAGGGGAGAGATGGAAAATATTCACTTGGCCTGTTATTTCTTCAGTTCGGCCATTTGGTAGCCGAACGGCTTGATATTCGGCAGGTAGCTTTGCCGATAATGCAAAAACTGCATGACAAGGTAGGGGAAGCTGTTAATCTCGTCGTACAAGATGGCAAAGAGGCCATCTATATCGAAAGACTGGATACAAAACAGCGTGTTAGGCTTAATACGGCAATTGGCCGGAGAACTCCGCTTTATGCCGGAGCGTGTTCTCGTGTCATTCTCGCTTTTCAGCCGCAGTATGAGCGCGAACAATATTTAGAGCAAATCGAACTGAAGTCGATTGCTTCTGGAACGATCACTGATAAAGAGAGACTTCGGATTCTTCTAGAAGAATCTCGGAAAACGGGATATACGGTCAGTCACTCGGAACTTGAAAATTATATATCTGCAGTAGCCGCTCCTATTTTTAATGACAAAGGTTATATCATTGCGGGGATCAGTGTTACTGGTCTTGAGGTGGGTTACCGAAACGAGTTGTTGCCTCCATTGGTTGAAAAAGTGAAGAGTGCAGCCCTCGAGATTTCACGGGAATTTGGATATGCCGATAATGAAGCTGAATATGTCCACGGTTGAGAGATCAATTCCGATAGTCTTTATGCTTTTTCACAAGAACGATTATTGCCCTTATTGACGGCTTTGTATAATGTATTGTGTATACACAATACATTATACATAATACTTATGGATTTGGGCGCTCATTAACTGGATATTCCAGCTGATGACGATGTATCTTACAGGCAAAACTAAAGAAGGGGAAAGGGGTAGAATTTGACCTCGCATATAAGGAGCAAAGTAAGCGAATGGCAGGAGGTCAGACTCTCTATATCAGGAAGTAACCTAGTTCTTCATTAATGATGGTGCACCTTTAACCTTCTATTAATAATCAGCAAGCCATCCACATCCAAGAATCCACATCCAGGAAAGTAACTAATCCGGAGGTGTGTTAAATTGAGTGGGAAAAAGAAACTGGACAAGAAATCAAAAAAGATATTATTAGCGAGTTTACTTGGCAGTACCATTGAATTTTATGATTTCTTTCTTTATGGAACCGTTGCTGCACTTGTATTTAATAAACTGTATTTTCCTAATGATGATCCGTTTGTAAGTTTATTGCTTGCTTATGCATCATTTGGCATCACTTTTTTTATACGACCTCTTGGAGGGCTTGTATTTAGTCATTTGGGAGACAAGTTTGGCAGGAAAAATACTCTCGTGCTTTCACTTTTATTAATGGGAGTTTCTACCGTCTGTATTGGACTTCTTCCAACATATAGCATGATAGGGCTTTGGGCACCAATTCTCCTTGTTTTCTTTCGTCTCGTTCAAGGTATCGGGCTTGGCGGAGAATGGGGGGGAGCGATACTCCTGGCGGTTGAATCTGCGCCTAAAGAAAGACGTGGCTTTTTTGGAAGCTTTCCTGCAATGGGTATCCCTCTTGGGATGTTACTTGGGACATTTTCCATTTCATTAATGAGTTTACTTCCAGAATCACAATTTCTATCATGGGGATGGAGAGTGCCATTTGTCCTAAGTGCGATTTTGGTTGTTATTGGTATTTGGATAAGAAAAGGGATTGAGGAAACATCGGCCTTCAAAGAAGAGATAGAAAAAGGAAACGTCGTAAAAATCCCACTCTTTGAGACACTGCGATATCATTGGAGAGCGGTATTGATTTCTTTAGGTGCAAAATGTGTTGAAGTGGGCCCGTTCTATTTATTTTCTACATTTTTCATATCCTATGCTACGGAAACACAAGGTTTTTCAAGGACTACAGCTTTAAATGTAGTTACGGTGGCAACAGTCGTTACAGCGATTTGCATGCCATTTATGGGAATGTTATCTGATAAAATTGGTCGTAAACGTGTTTTTCTTATTGGTACCATCGGAATAACTCTTTTTGCTTTTCCATACTTTTATTTATTTTCCTTACAATCCACTCCCTGGTTATACGTTATTTCAATAGTGGGCTTAGGAATACTTTGGCCTCCAATTGCGGCGACTATCGGGACAATGTTTACTGAAATGTTTAGTACGAATGTTGGTTATACAGGAATAACGCTTGGTTATCAAACAGGCTCTGCATTATTTGGTGGAACGGCCCCAATGATTGCGACTATATTAGTGGGCGCCTACAATAATTCTTGGATTCCGCTTGCTTCATTTTTAGTATTTCTTTGTATCGCATCTCTTATCTCAGTATTATTTGTCCGCAATAGTCAAAGTGAAAGTAACCCTTTCTCTGAAAAAAGGACACTAGATGATAAGGATACAGATAATCAAATAAGCGGGTAATGGATTGTCTTACTAAGAGGGAAATAGATTGATCTTTAAAAATGGTGACGTTTTCACAGTTAATGGAGAGCGGCTGAGGTAGGGAAGCCTTCAGATATCGCTCTCTTTAATTGAAGTCCCTTGAAGTGTTTGCGGCAGAAGGTACCATTAATGTGCTATGAACACGTAGACTCTGTTCGGCGAGGGCATTAGTAAAATAATAAACGGCCCAGCTAATTTTTTTCCATTAATATATGACCTAATGAATAGATATTTCTTACATATCCGATAGTGGGCGCCGAGGACGGCTAGCTGAAGAAGAAAAGTATTGAATAATGGGTCGCCATATCCCGTCACTGGACGACTGATTATGCAATATTAAATAATTGATGTAGAATTGCATAAACCTTTTAATTAACCGAATAATCTGTATATTGAAATTGTTGGAAAAATACGATTAATCCCCACTTGGTATGGTATTTGCATATAAGTTAATTAATCACGAATAAGGGTGGAGTGATACATGGAGAATGCAAAGTTAAAACGTTCGTTAACAGTATTTCCTTTAGTGCTATTTGGATTGGCCTATATGGCACCTACAACAGTTTTTTCTACTTATGGAGTTGTTGCGGAAATAACGAAAGGGATGGTGCCGGCTGCTTATATCATAGCTTTGGTTGGTATGTTGTTTACAGCCTATAGTTATGGTCAAATGGTCAAGGCCTACCCTGTTGCCGGTTCTGCTTATACATTTACTCAAAAGGCCCTTAATCCTCACCTTGGATTCTTAGTGGGATGGGTCATCCTATTGGACTATTTATTTTTGCCAATGATCAATGGATTATTGATCGCCATTTACTTAAACGCGTATTTTCCATCCGTTCCTTTTTCCGTCTGGTTAATTGCCTTTGTCATTTTAATCACCGCTGTAAATATAATTGGAGTGAAAATAGCAACAAAAATAAATCTATTATTAGTTGCCTTTCAATTTTTAATAATCGTTATATTTACATTCCTCTCGATTAAAGGGGTACTTAACGGAATGGGTTCAGGAACATTATTCATGAGTTCTCCATTCGTGAATGGCGATATACCGCTATCTTTAGTATTGGCAGGATCCTCCATTTTATGTTTATCTTTTTTAGGATTTGACGCTGTTACCACATTTTCGGAGGAGACCATTAATCCTAAAAAAATGATACCAAAGGCCATTTTCCTCGTCGCATTAATAGGAGGAGGTCTGTTTGTCACCATCTCATACATCAGTCACCTTGTTTACCCAAATTTCCAAGCCTTTAAAGATCCAGATTCCGCATCCTTGGAAATTGCCATGTACATCGGGGGTCATTTATTTCAATCTATTTTTCTAGCAGGATACATTACCGGTGGGCTGGCTTCCGGTTTATCAGCTCATGCAAGTGTTTCGCGGCTTTTGTATGCGATGGGGAGAGATGGAGTTCTTCCAAAGAAAATATTTGGTCAAATTCATCCAAAATTTCAAACTCCAACACACAACATCATCTTAGTTGGTATTTTTGCTTTATCTGCTTTATTTGTTGATTTAGTGACAGCATCATCCTTTATTAACTTTGGGGCGCTTGTTGCATTTACATTTGTCAATCTCTCGGTTATTTCCCATTATTTTATTAGAGAAAAACAGCGAAACGGAATTAATGCATTGAAATACCTAATATTGCCGCTGATTGGTACGAGCTTCACAATTTGGTTATGGACCAGTCTTGATTCAAAGGCACTCTTACTCGGACTAGGGTGGTTCGGAATAGGTGTCATCATGCTGCTTTCAAATACGAAAATGTTTAGTAAGCGGCCGCCAGAGCTTTCCATTGATAGTGCGATTGAAAAAGAAATTAAAGCATAAAAGCTTTATGCATCAAGGAGGATAATAATGGTAAATGCAGACATCATTCTTTCTGGTCAACATGTTTTTACTGGATTACAAGATGAGCCTATACAGGCAGCTATCGCTATTAAAGATAATAAAATGATTAAAATCGGTTCTAAAGAAGATATAATGTCATTCCTTGGAGATCAAACAAAGGTGTATGACTTCGAAGAGGGGCTGATCATTCCGGGATTTCATGATTTTCATATGCACATTATGATGGGAAGCATTTTACAGAAGGATAGTGCCAAATTATTTGATGCAGCTTCAGAAGAAGATGCAGCCAAAATAGTAGCCGAATTTGCAGAAACGAGACCAAATGATGAGTGGATATTCGGTGTTGGCTGGGATCATACCAATTGGAAGAATAAAGTGCTGCCACATAGAACAACACTGGATAAATATATTTGTGATCGTCCCGTTTTATTATTCAATGCAGAAGTGCATTACGCATGGATCAATAGTAAAGCGATGGAAATGATCCAATTAACGAAGGATACCCCAGATCCGGAATATGGAGAAATTGGAAAAGATGAAAATGGGGAACTGACAGGCCTTCTATTTGAACAGGCAATTGGGTATGCATCAGAACATGCATACAAATTGCCGAAAGAAAAACGTGTAAACCTATTCCAAGATTTTCTTAATGAAACAAAAAGGTTGGGAATCACATCCGTTAATGATTTATACGGAGCTAAAATTGCTCCGAATCCATTAGACGACCTTGAAATTTTTAAGGAATTTGAGAGAGAAGGGTTACTAACAACCAGAATTCACTTTTCGCCGGAGTTAAAAATGGATGTAGCTCCCGCCAAGGAATTACAAAAAAATTATCAGTCAGACAAGCTTACCTTTTCTGGATTAAAACAATTTATAGATGGTGTCGTGACTAGTCATACTGCTTTTTTATTGGATCATTACAAAGACCGTCCTGAAACAAAAGGCGGGACCACCTATCCAGCTGAAACAATTAAACAATTAGTAAAAAAGGCAGATAAGGAAAAATTTCAAATTCGTTTCCATGCTATTGGTAACGGTGCTGTCCGCTTAGCATTGGATGCATTTGAAGAAGCGAGAAACGTAAATGGGGTAAGAGATGCCAGACATGTCATTGAACATGTGGAGGTATTGCATCCAGACGATGTTCATCGCTTTAAGGAATTAAATGTAATCGCCTCATTTCAACCTAAACATATTGAATTAATGGAAAGTGAGGCATATACGGCCAGAATCAGTGAAAAACAACAACCACTCTATTATCCTATCAAAACACTCGTGGATACTGGTGCAAAAATTGCCTTTGGTACAGATTTTCCTGTAGTGCCCCTAAATCCCATGATGGGCATTTATCAGGCAATCACGAGAAAAGATCTAACCGGGAAGGCGTGGCAAGAGTCGGAAGGAGTAACATTAGCACAAGCGTTAAAGTATTACACGGCTACACCGGCATTCGGGTCTTTCAGGGAAAAGGAATTAGGCACATTGGAAGCAGGGAAGATAGCGGATATCGCAGTATTAAATAAAAATTTATTTAGCATATCAACAGAGGAAATTCTTGAAACAGAAGTGAAGATGACGATCATGGATGGAAAGATCGTATATGAAAACCAGGTCATCACAACTGTATAAGATAAAAAATGATAAAAAGGAAGGTAGTGAGAAAATGTCAAAAGTGAAAGTTGGGCTAATTCAAATTCATTGCGGAGAATTCATTGCTGAAAATATTCAAAAAACGATAGAGAAAATAAAAGAAACAGTAAATAAAGGTGCACAAATCGTTTGCTTACAGGAATTATTTTCTTCGCAATATTTTCCGCAAACGGTTAGCGTGAAAAATTATGATTTAGCAGAAGATGTAGATAGTGGTACATTGGCCGCAATGGGTGAATTAGCTAAGGAATTGGCCATTGTCTTGATTGTCCCTTTTTACGAAAGAGCAGGTGCTGGTATTTATTTTAATAGTGCAGCTGTATTTGATGCTGATGGGGAATGTTTAGGGATTACAAGAAAAAATCATATTCCGGATGGTCCCCAGTATCATGAAAAATATTATTTCGTTCCAGGCAATACTGGATATCCTGTCTATGAAACGGCTTATGGAAAAATAGGAGTTGGGATTTGCTGGGATGAGTGGTATCCAGAAGTTGCCCGAATTTTGAGCTTACAAGGTGCAGAAATATTATTCTATCCTTCTGCTATTGGTTCAGAGCCAGATCATCCCGAGATATCAACAAGATCATCCTGGGAAAAGGCAATTTCCGCTCATGGCATTTCTAATGGTGTATTTGTTGCTGCGACAAATCGAGTGGGCCAGGAAAAGGACATGAATTTTTACGGCGGTTCATTCATTAGCGATACATTCGGGAATATTTTAGCTTCACTTGATGAGGAAGAAGGAATTATTGTCCAAGAAATTGATTTAAAAGAAATAGAAGAGACTAGAAAAATTCTGCAATTCTTTAGAGACCGTCGTGTCGATACATACGGCCCTATATTACAAAAAGAAATACTACCGACCCCATCCCCTTCAAAAAAGGGAACAAACAAAGCGCTGTTTAGATAGTCATTAAAAAGTAATGCATGTGTTTTCTCTTGGGAGGTCCGTACCCATCAAGCTAATTCTGTTTTTAAAAAGTAGGGATTGCTGTCTTATTTTACGCTTACCACATCGTAATTAAGGCTGTGCAATCCTTCTTCTCAAAATTTGGTATACTTCGCCTGAAATTTAAACGAACGATTGTTGGTGGACACGTTGTTTATGTTCAGGCGAATACATTAGTAAAATAATAACCGTTTCTGCTAACTGCGTAACAAATTATGCAATGGAAATAATGGAGTTCAGTCGATTATAGCGGAATATATTTAAAAGAAATAGCAGGTGGGACTACCTGTTATTTCTTTTTTGCCAACTGTGAGTTATGCCTTTAAAGGTATAGCGTTTTTGTTTTTACAAGCAGCTTTTTCAAAATTTAAAATAAAATAGAATGAATGAGATAAAAATGTGTCAATAAAGGGTGAAACGGTAAATGGATAAACTACCTCGATTCAAATTAGCGTCATAAGTGAGCCTCCAGTAGCACCGATTATCACTATAAACCAAGCAGGCAATTTCCAGTACACAAGCATACTAAATAAGATGGCAGCAAAAGCAAAGTCTATAGGAGCTGAGATGGAGCTGGTCCAAATGGGATTATAAAAAGCCGCAATCAAGATGCCTACAACTGCTGCATTAACTCCCATTAATGCCCCTTTAACTTTAGGATTACGGCGTAATGTGTCCCAAAATGGCAATGTCCCTAGTATAAGAAGAAATGCAGGTAAGAAAATAGCAATTGTTGCTAATAAGCCACCTTGCCATCCATTTATCACGGCACCTATGTACGCTGCAAACGTAAATAACGGACCCGGTACAGCTTGTGTTGCACCATACCCGGCAAGAAATGCCTCTTTCTCTAGCCATCCAGTAGGGACAAATTCACGTTCAAGCAATGGCAAGACTACATGTCCACCACCAAACACTAAAGAACCAGACCGATAAAAGCTGTCAAACAGAGCAATCCAATTTGATGAAGTAACCTCTCGTAAAATTGGAAGTAGAAACAGTAATCCGAAAAATAAAACTAAACTAACAAAACCGATACCACGCGAAATCGGAAAATGAACGGTAGATTCATAACTTTCGTCGTGTTGTTTATAAATTAGAAAACCAATAAATGCGGCCAGTATAATAATACCAACTTGCACATAGGCAGTCTGCCAAATCAAGGTCCCAACCAAGGCTATTAATGCAATTGTCTTTCTCTTTATATCTGGAGTTAAATTTTTTGACATCCCCAAAATGGCGTGTGCAACTACTGCTACTGCTACTATTTTTAATCCGTGGATCCAGCCTGCATTTGAAACATCCATTCCTTTGAAAAATGATGCTAATATTACTAACGCTATCACCGAAGGCAGTGTAAAACCAAGGAAAGCTAAAATTCCACCGAAGAAACCTCCCCGCATAACTCCGACTCCAATTCCAACCTGACTGCTAGCTGGACCAGGCAAGAATTGACACAAAGCAACTAAATCAGCATAGCTTTTTTCATCCATCCATTTTCTTCGTCTAACATACTCATCATGAAAGTAACTTAAATGTGCTATTGGCCCACCAAACGATGTTAAACCAAGCCTTGTTGAAACTAATAGTATTTCAATCAGTGACTTAAAACTTCTGTTTGTTTTGTTTTGATCCACTAAAATAGTCCTCCTATTATTTAAGTTCATAAGCTTTCTTTCCGGCTTCCATAAATATTTCCTTTTTCAGTGGTCGAATAAATAATTTTCTTATTTTCCCATCGACGTTTCGTTCCTCATTTATTAAAAGTCCATCAGATTCCATTGTGTATAAAGTACCTGAATTGACGGTTTATCCATGGCATTTTAGTTCTTCGAACATCCAAAGACCAAAATCGATTATTATAATGAAGTATACTATTTAGACATATTTAGTTTCTAATTCCAACAATTAATTTACACACTCTTAATATTTTCTCAAGTTAATCTTGTTTATCAAAAAGTTGAAACGTCTACAACTTTTAGTGTTTAGGTAAATCCATAATGAAGTTCATTACCGGAAGCTGATCAGCAGCTTCTTTTCTTTTGGAGAAAAAAAGCAGTATTTAAAAAGATGAGGTATTTAACACTTAGCGTACTCTTTTTTTTGTTAAGTGAGACGGTTAGCTAAGAACAATATGGGAAATACTAAGAGAATGAAATTCTTACCGAATTTTCAGAAAAATGCATTGACGGGAAATTAAGGTTGTTATATATTATTAATAAGTTAAATTTATTGTTATATAACAGAAGGAGGAATCTAGATGATGAACATTTATGATAAAGCTTATGAAAGTTATTTAAAGATTTGTGAAAGGTATGAAATCGAGTCAATAAACATTGACCATTTCATCAAAAATTTAACTAAAGATCAGTTGGATGAATACAGTAAATTAGCCGTTTAAACGAAAGGACGTGATTGCAAAGATGGACCTCCCGGTTGATGTAGATGTAGAAGCCAGTTAGAAACCCCACCAGTTGCTATGAACAGGTGGGGTTTTGTCATGTGTTTTAAGAGCTTATTTTTAATTAATAGGATAACTCGGCAGTTGCACAGATATGTTTTGGCGATTTATACTCGCGATGGCCCTCTTTATTTGTTGTTGAGCACTTTAATAGCTCGCCCGAAGAGAAAGGTTACTATCAATATGTTCATCGTATTCATGGTCATGTTTGCGAAAGAACCTTCTTTTGTTCGAGGACGTGTATAGGATAAAGCCATTATGGTTTCTTTGTTAAATAGGCAGCTTGTAATTGCTGGTGTTTTATAAACTGCATCTGCTCTTATAAAACCAAAACAATAAAATATCAATCACTTTTACATTATTAGTAAAAGAGTGGGTGAAAATATAAAATTCAGAATTTTCTTGAAATGAGTTCATACGCATGTTAGAATTCATTTCAGGTAAGAATATTATAAATAAGATGTTATTGGAATTATGGTGAAACTCTGTTCCCTAATAAACAACGAAAAACCAATAATGAAGGATTAAAGGATTTATGTAGGGAATACAGTCTACGGGAATTTGAAACATTAAACGACGCCTTCTTACATATTACCTTAAAACATCATGAATCAGTGCAATGATTGTTATACATTTCGACATAACTAATCATTCTTTTTATACAAATTTTTTTGGTTATAGTAAGAAACGATGTTGCTTATTGAGAAACTATGAGTGCCGATTAAACATCTTCAGTTTTAATATTCTTCAAATCTATTTATAAGGGGGTGAGTAAGTTGATTTGAAGTGCTTCATTGGACGGGAAATAATATGTAATAAAATTAGTTTACAGCAATAAAAGTTATGCGATGTAAATATGCTAATGATTTATTTTTTGGTATGGAAGAAATGTAAGCGCTTATATAAACCTTGTCAGTTGGTAATGTCCCGTGTTTTAGACTGTAACATCGTACCTAGTTTAGAAAAGGCACAACTTTACATGAGGAGGTTTTTGTTTAATGAACAAACAACTTCAGCTGAAAAAGAAATCTAAATGGAAAGTTCGTTATACTGTCTTATTCGTATTATGGTTATGTTGGCTGTTTTCTTTCCTGGATCGAATGGTTACCACTATTGCATTGCCTTATATTGGTGAAGATCTTAATTTAACGGCTACAGCTCAAGGTTTACTGTTAAGTATTTTCTTTGCGGGGTATGCGCTGTTCCAAATTCCGGGCGGGATGTTATCAGATAAATTTGGCTTTCGTCGTGTGATGAGCATTGCGATTGTTTGGTGGTCAATTTTCACATCATTGACTGGTTTGATTTTTTCTTATCCACTTATGTTACTCATTCGATTTGTATTCGGTTTAGGTGAGGCATGTTTACCAGGTGCTGCTTACAAAGGGATAGCTAATTATTTTCCCAGTAAGCAACGCGGGACAGCTACAGGAATTCAGTCAACAGTTAATACGTTGGGACCGGCTATTGCTGTTATTGCTGCTGCAGCAATTATTGGGGCATTTGGATGGCGTACAGTGTTTATCGTAATGGGTATTCCGGGCATTATACTCGGCCTGTATATCTGGTTTAAATTCAAGGATAATCCGAAAGATCATCCTAAAATGACGAAAGAAGAGCTTGCAGAATTAGAGGAAGACATTGATACTGAAAAATCGAAAGAAGAAAAGAAATCAGGAGTTTCCTTTAAGGAACTTTTAAGAAAACCAATTTTATGGCAAATGGCGCTTATTTGGTTCTTCTTTGATATTACTTTCTGGGGCTTCACTTCTTGGCTCCCATCTTATCTGATAAATGTTAGAGGGCTTTCTTTAATGGATACTGGCATTTTCAGTGCCTTACCGTATTTAGTAGGTACAGTCTCCATTGTTCTTGGTGGGTACTTGTCAGATAAAGTAAAAGGAAAGAGAAAATGGGTGTTCATCCCTAATGCTGTAATTGGTGGGTTGGCATTATTATTAATGCTTCAAGCTTCTTCCACTGCAATGGTCATTACGTATCAATGTGTTGCAGCCTTCTTCATGTTCTTGGCTCAAGGAGCATTCTGGGGTCTGGTAGTTGACACACTGCCTGCGAAAATAATGGCTGCAGGCTCATCTACTGTTAACTGTTTCGGATCAATTGCAGGATTTATCGCCCCGTTTTTAATGGGATATATGATTGAAAGCAGCGGTGGTTCTTACAATTCATCTTTCATATTAATGATTGCAGCCATCATTATAGCAGCAATCATCGCCCTAACGATTGGCAATGATACCGAAAAAGAAGATTCGGTGAATGCAGAGAAAATGATAGAGGCTTAATTTGAATTGCCAATTTATCAGTAAGTAAATGGATTCATTTATCTTTGTTGAGAATGTTTTTTTACATGGTAATAGGATTATATTTAGAAAACCCTTGTTGATAAGAGGCTGTCAGATGCCGAATCCTCGTACATTGAAATACAGACGCTTTTTTTCAGATAGTGGGTAAGAAAGAGGGGAAGAATGTTGGGATTTTCAGAAAAGTATTTAAAATTAAAATGGAACACCGTTGCTTATTAGGTAACGTAAGGGCGTGAATGAACGAAATAAGTTAAATCATCTTTAAGGGAGTTTGAATGAATGAAAGTAAATTTAAAACCAAACAATGTTAGGGCATTAACAAAGGTACTTGCAGTAGCTACGCAAAATCAATTTGCTGTCGGTTCGTTTACCCCAAGAGCTACAAAGATGATAGCTCCTATACTTAGAGCTGCCCAAGAAAAGAAATCTGCGGTTATTGTTCAAACTTCTGAGAGGGAGCAGGAACGATATGGAATTAATTTAGCGGAATTTAGCCGAGAGTTTTATCGTGTGATCCAAGAGGAGAATATTACGATCCCTGCTGTGTTACATTTAGATCATACGAAGGATTTCAATGTAATTGCTGAAGCCATCGAAGTTGGTTTTACATCCGTTATGATTGATGCATCGGAGCAACCATTTAAGAAAAATATTGAGATAACAAAAAAGGTTGTTGAGTATGCACATTCAAAAGGCGTAACTGTAGAAGCTGAATTAGGCAAGATAGGGACAACCGACTTTATTGAAACCGACGTTGATGAAGAGTTATTTACAGAGCCTGGTGAAGCAAAACAGTTTGTTGAAGAGACCTGTATTGATGCATTAGCGGTTTCTGTCGGAACTTCACATGGGGTTTATCTCGTTAAAGATCCAAAAATTGATATTGAACGCTTAATGGAGATTCGTGCTTTAACATCTGTACCTTTAGTGTTACATGGCGGTTCAGGCACTCCTTCAGAGATGATAAAGAATGCAATTCAAATTCCTAATGGTGGAATCAGTAAAGTGAATATTGCAACAGATTTAGAACATATGATGATAAAAACTCTTGATCGAGAAAATCATGTTACAGAAAAAGAGTGGTCGGAACTACCGACTGAAACAGTGACTTTAGTCCAAAACGCAGTTCAGAACGTAGTAAAAGAAAAAATTGAAAACTTTTTAATAAGTAGTGATAGTGCTTCTTACTATGTTTAAGAAGTAATATGATACCAACCTTTGAACAGTACCCCATATTTTATACACATGGATAAACCCTTTAACCACATAATTTATGGCTATACTGCTTATCGTTGAAGATAACTTTTTTTAGAAGAATTGCTAAGGTAATAGGAGGAAAAATAATATGTCTATAGAAAGATCAAGAATAGTAACATTTGCTGGAAATCCAGTTACGTTGATTGGGAGTGAAATTCGTGTTGGGGATAAAGCGCCAAATTTTGAAGTGTTAGCAAACGATCTCTCAAAAGTTACACTTGAAGATTCAAAAGGGAAAGTCCGCCTTATCTCATGTGTTCCCTCTCTTGATACAGGAGTATGTGACGCACAAACACGGCAATTTAACCAATTAGCTAGCAATCTAGGAAATGATGTAGAAGTGTTAACAATTAGTGTAGATCTTCCATTTGCACAAAAAAGATGGTGTGGAGCAGCAGGAATAGAACAAGCCCAAACCCTTTCAGATCATTTTAAGATGTCATTTGGAACAGCTTATGGCACATATATAAAGGAACATCGTTTAGAATGCCGTGCAGTATTCGTTGTAGATGAAAATGATGTCGTACAGTATGTTGAATACGTTCCGGAAATTACGGAACATCCGAACTATGAAGCAGCTATACAAGCAATTAAGTCATTTATAAAAGTTAAAAAGTGATATAAGTAAACAATATACTCATGATTTAAAGAACGCATATTGTTTTTTCATTAATCCTAAGAAGTAAAATGTTACTGCATTAAAATCTTTTTTTCTCAGTAGAAAGGCTGCCTTACACATACACAAGGTCAGCCTCTTCTCCTATATGTAATAATGGGGTGGTGAGGTGCAAAAGTTGTTATTACCTTAAAGGAATAGGTTTAAGTTAAAAAATTGCATCCTGCTATAATAGTATTTATTTTATGTTAATAAGGAGATGGGAATATTCTGAATTTTACATTTTTTTGTTGAAAAACTAAATTAGTGGTGATAGTATAAAAAAGTGAAATATAGAATAAAATGTTATATTTTACTCACTGATTGAAACGGTGTTGCTTATTGAGGGGCAGGAAGAGTGACTAGATCTTTTGATTTTTGGCAATGTTCTTTGAAAACAGACAGATTGAAGCATTTTAAACAACTTAATTTAAATGATCAGGATTATAAAATTTAGTACAATCATCCAGTTCAAATTTTTTTACCCAGTATTGTATACAATACTGCATTCAATTTTGAATTCTTCATTGAGGGGAGGTATAAAGTGTTGAATAGTTTAGAAATAGATATCTATAAAAAAATCAAGCAAGCTATTATCCAGCAAAAGCTTCGGCCAAATATGCAACTCATAGAAAAGGATCTTGCTGAATCGTTTGGCGTAAGCCGTACCCCTGTTCGAAATGTTCTGCGCAGATTGGAATATGAAAAATTAGTGAAAATTAAAGAGCATAAAGGTACCTTTGTCTCCTGTTCAACAATTGAAGAAGCAAAAGAAGTATTTGAAATGAGGAGAATCTTAGAAGGGGAAGCAGTGCGAAGAGCATGCAGCCTCTATAACGAGCAACAATTAAAAGAACTAGAGACTCTGGTAGAAGAAGAACGACATATTTATGGTAGTCTGGATTTTTATGAATCTTTAAAAATATCTGGGGATTTTCATTTGAAAATAGCTGAAATCGCAGGGAATTCGTATTTTTATCAATATCTGGAAGACTTAATTTCCCTAACTTATGTGATTATAGCAATCTATGGAAGAGGTAAAATGGAAACATGTGGTTCTCACGATCATTTGCAAATTTTTAATGCCATTAAGCAAAGGGATGGTGATCTTGCAGAACGCTTATCTCTCATTCATCTTAGTGAAATTGAGTCGAATCTGCATTTTAATGAGGAATTACAGATCTCATCTTCCTTGTCAGATATATTTCTTTAATTGTAATTTGATATTCAGTTATTGAAAGCGCTTACCGGTAAGGTTTTTAAGGAGGTGATACAGTCCTTCGAAAGCATTTTCAAATTTAAAGTGTTGTCATGTGGTTTTTTTTGCAATTTAACTGAAACGCTGTTGCTTAATGTGCGACGAGCCATCGGGTGTTCGATGGTAAATAGTACTTTTAACAAAACAAATTCGCATTTTAATTCCTGTGAATGATGAACAGAAAAGACCACTTAGAAGGAAGTTTGTATCATATCATAGCCTTGGCAAACATCTAAGACCTAACTTGTTAACCAATGCATTAAAATGCGGCAAACAATAAAAAAGGGGTTGGATGTATCATGTCTACAAATTTAGAAAGTTACGTTCCACAAGAAACGCAGATCCAACATGATACGGGTGTGGATGAATCACTTAATCCGAAAACCGAGGAAGGTAGGACGGTAAGTCCGGTAGACTATATTTTCATGTGGGTTGGTGACGGTGTTAATCTAGGTAATATGACGCTTGGAGCCAGTATGATTGTAGCGGGAATCGCTACGTTAAACATCTTTCAGACATTTGCCGCAGCTATCATGGCAATTGGTATCATTTCAACTGTTTTTGCTTTAAATGATAGGCTCGGATACAGAACGGGTATCCCATATGTTGTACAGCTTAGAATGTCCTTTGGCCTGAAAGGTTCCGTAATATCATCACTGATGCGCGGTATTCCCGCCATCGTTTGGTACGGTTTTCAAAGTTGGATTGGCGGTACTGCCTTAAATGAAATTGCGAAGATTATGACGGGCGGCGCCTTTGATAATGTTGCCATTTGCTTTGTCGTGCTGCAGTTGGTGCAAATTGGGCTTTCGCTGTATGGATTCCATGCCATTAAATGGGTGGAAACGCTTGCGTCTATTGTTATTGTACTTGCGCTTCTCTATGTATTTGGCGTTCTACTTACCTCCTATAGCGATGTTATTGCAGAAAAATGGGTTCATGCAGAAGGATCATGGGGCTTACCTTTCTTTGCATTGATCATGATGTTTATGGGGAATTATGCGGCTATCTTTTTAAGTGCAGCGGACTATTCAAGAGAGCTAAAAACCGGTATTAGCGACAAAAAACGCGGTTTATTGTACTTTCTTCCTATTTTAACAGCATACGGCTTGACACTTACAATCGGTGGAATGCTTGCTTCCGCAACCGGCATCAACAATCCTGTGAAAGCGTTTGCGGTCGTGGTGGATAACTCGTATATTACCCTCTTTGTATCCGCATTCATTGTTTTGGGTGCGGTGGCAGTAAACATGGTTGCCAATATTATTCCGCCAACCTATGTTATTACATTGCTTACAAAAATGAAATATAAACCTGCAGTTACCATAACCGGACTGCTTGCATTTTGTTCATTCCCTTGGGTTCTTGTGCAGGATTCTTCGGCAAAGGGTCTTGGAATCTTCATTCTTATATATTCCGCATTTTTAGGACCGATTGTTTCTATATTATTAGTCGAATATTATATATTAAGGAAGCAAAAGGTGAATGTTGCAGATTTGTATAAGGAAGACGGTCCATTTGCCGGGTATAATCCAGCAGCGGTGCTTGCATTGCTAATCGGCGCCGGTGCAGCTTGTTTGAAAGTGGAGCTGGCATGGATTATCGGCGTTGTTGTGGGAGGCAGTGCATATTTGCTTTTGATGAAATTTGCATTTAAAGATTCAAAATTCAAAAAGGGTACTATTTTTGAAAAGTAAACCTGTATTTCTATGTTTCCGGGGGTTATTCTCTCTGTCTATTTATAATGGATTGATGCAATCTGAGGATGAAATAAACAAGGCAATTGAACAATGTCAATATACTGAAAATTGCAAAAAGGGGTTGGGAGAATGAAGTTTGATTTAGTTATAAAGAACGGAAATGTAGTAATTGAAAATACAGTGGAACAACTAGATATCGGTATACTTCATGGTAAAATTGCAGAAATTTCAAAAGAAATAGCCGGAGAATCTGCTGAAATCATAGATGCTGCTCATCAATATGTCATGCCTGGGATGATAGATGCCCATGTCCATATTTGCGAGCCAGGCAGAACGGAGTGGGAAGGGTTTGAAACAGGAACTCAAGCACTGGCTGCAGGAGGGACAACATCATTTGTAGATATGCCATTAAACGCTTTGCCGGCAACGACTACAAAGAGTTCACTGCATTTAAAATTAAGATCTGCTGAAAATAAGGCGTATGTTGATTATGCTTTGTATGGTGGATTAGTTCCTGATAATCTCCAAGATTTAGAGGACCTTTCTAACGAAGGTGTTGTGGCCTTCAAATGTTTTATGGCAACATGTGGCAGTGAGGAAATTGGAGATTTTAAAAATGTTGATGATTTTACTCTATATCAAGGTATGAAAAAACTATCGGAATTGGGGCATATTTTATCTATACATGCTGAGAATGCAGAGCTTACTGATAAACTGGCAATTGAAAAGAAAAAACAAGGGAAGACAACAGCAAGAGATTATTTAGAGTCCCGCCCTATTTTTACTGAGGTTGATGCTGTAAAACGTGCTTTGTTATTGGGTAAAGAGACTGGATGCAAATTACATTTTGTTCATATTAGCAGTGAAGAGGCTGTTGAAGAAATCCTTAAAGCACGTAAACTAGGCCAAGAGGTTACGATAGAATCGTGTCCTCACTATTTCACGTTGGATATGGAAACCTTTGAAAGGATAGGACCTGTTGCGAAATGCGCCCCACCGCTTCGTACTAAAACAGAACAAGATAAATTATGGGAAGCTCTTAAGGAAGGGAAAATTGATATCCTGGCCTCAGACCATTCCCCATGTCCTCCAGAAATGAAGCAGAGCAACACCAATAATATGTTTGAAGTGTGGGGAGGGATTAGTGGTTGCCAAAATAATGTTGATTTAATGTTTGACGAGGCTGTTAAGAAACGTGGGGTTTCTGTAAGTGATTTTTCAAAGATGATTGCGACAAAACCTGCAGAAATATTCAACTTAAGAAATAAAGGAAGCATTAAAGTTTCCTATGACGCTGATATCATTCTTCTTGATCCAAATAAATCATACACCATTCAGCCAGAAGATTTGTATTACCGTCATCAACATAGCCCTTATGTTGGAAGACAGATTAACTGTCGAGTGACGAAAACGTTTGTAAGAGGACAACTAGTATTTGATTTTGAGAAAGGGATTGTTAGTCATCCAATTGGGAAGTTCATTTCGGCAAAAAATAGTTTCGTACAAGCATAAAGTTATGTAAAGAAGGTTGACCCAAAAGGGCACTTTAGTTGCCCTTAATGGCGTCATACCTTCTTTTTTGGTTTATTTTTTGACTGGTATTATGTCTAGGTATTGCTCTTGTGGTAAAATAAAGAAACAGGATCAGTAATATAGGATTTAATCGGAGGTTAATATAAATGGTTAAGTCAGTAGATAGGGCATTAACAATTATTTCATTAGTGAGCAAGCGTAAAGAAGGGATTGGGGTTACTGAGCTGGCCTCCAACCTAGATTTAAATAAAAGCTCTATATTCAGATTATTAAGTACTCTTGTAGATCATGGATTCATCGAACAAAATCCTGAAACTAAAAAATATAGATTAGGCTATAAATATTTAGAATTAAGTTCGATGCTGCTTGAATCTATTGACTTGAGAACTCAAGCTAAACCATTTCTGGAAGAGTTAGAATCACATATTAATGAAGTGATCCACTTGACCGTATATGATCAAGGAGAGGTAATCTATATTGAAAAACTTGAGGGAAGTGAAACCCTTAGAACACATTCACAAGTAGGGAGACGTGCCCCAATGCATTGTACGGCAGTTGGGAAGGTAATCTTGGCCCATCTGCCATTAAATGAGATCGTAGATATAATTGACAAGCATGGTTTACCAAAACATACTGAACAAACGATTACCGATAAAGAATCCTTTTTTAAAGAATTGGGAAAAATAAGGAACGAAGGTATTGGTATGGAAATTGAAGAAAATGAACAAGGAATCACCTGTATTGCAGCGCCAATTTTTGATAATCGGAAGAAAATTACCGCTGCTGTTAGTATATCAGGACCAAGCATCCGAATGACTGAAGAAAGATTAACTGAAATTAAACCAATTATAATGGATATTGGTAAAAAGATTTCCAAGAGGCTTGGTTATACAGATAATTAAATTAATGTGAAAAAGAATTGGTATAAGACCAATTCTTTTTTTGTGGAAATTTATTGAATCAAGTTTATCTTCGAATAGGAACATTGGTGTTTTGTCCTACGAAAATTTTATAAAAAATTTAATGGTAAAATACTTGAAATATTCAAAAAACGGTGATAATATCAAAATAAGAAACAAGGTTAGTTAATAAGCAACAAATTACTTATTTTTATTTTTTTAATCATTTAATGGAACTGCGTTGCTTATTATGCGACTAAAAGGAGGAGTAAATAATGGATTTTTCTAAAGAGAAAGGCGAATTTTATAATAATCTAACGAAAACAATTCGTCGGCACATAGTTAAAATGACGAACCATGCAGGAAGTGGTCATCCCGGTGGTTCTTTATCGGCAACTGAATTAATGTCCGTCCTATTTTTTGAACACATGAATGTTGATCCCGACAACCCAGATTGGCAAGACCGAGATTGTTTCTTCTTATCTAAGGGGCATTGTACACCTGTATTTTATTCAGTATTAGCTGAAAAAGGTTTCTTCCCGGTTGAAGAGTTAATGACCTTCAGGGATGTTGACGGTAGGTTACATGGACATCCATGTGGAGAGCATATTCCAGGTGTAGACATATCTTCAGGATCACTTGGTCAAGGATTATCGGTAGCTAATGGCGTTGGATTAATTGCAAAACTGGATGGCAGCAATAGAAGATCATATTGCATGATAGGTGATGGAGAATTACAAGAAGGTCAAGTTTGGGAAGCGGCAATGACAACTGCACATTACAATCTTGATAACGTTTGTGCGATTATTGACTGGAACAAAATTCAACTTGATGATTTTGTTGAAAATGTAAAAGGTGTAAAAAATCTTGGTGATAAATTTAGAGCTTTCGGTTGGCACGTTGTTGAAATTGATGGTCATGATATTCATGCAGTTAATGAAGCGTATAAAGAAGCTAAACGCACTAAAGGCAGACCTACTGCAATTCTAGCTCATACGGTTAAAGGCAAGGGAGTTTCATTTATGGAAGATACCCATGATTGGCATGGAATGGCTCCGAATGATGAGCAATTAGAAATCGCTTTAAAGGAGTTGGCTTAAGATGGCAAATCAAGAAGCACCACGTAAAGGTTTTGCTGATGCACTAATTAGACTTGGAGAAAAACATGACAATTTAGTGGTACTTGACGCGGACTGCGCAAAATCGAATATGACAAATCTATATAAAAATAGATTTCCAGAACGCTTTTTCAACATCGGTATTTCTGAATGTGATTTAGTAGGTACCGCAGCCGGTATGGCAGTGGCGGGTAAAGTACCATTTGCCAATGCTTATGCAAACTTCCTTACTGGGCGCGCATTTGATCAAATGAGAATTTCAGTCTGTTATTCAAATAACAATGTGAAAATTGTCGGTCATAACGCTGGTACATCAGCTGCTCAAGAAGGTGCAACACATTTACCGCTTGAAGATATTTCTTTAATGCGATCACTTCCACGTATGACTGTAATTGTTCCAGCTGATGCGGTGGAAATGGAAAAAGCAGTAGAAGCTGCTTATTACCATGAAGGACCAATTTACCTCCGAGTTGGCAAATTACCAGTACCGATCGTTACCAAAAAAGAAGAACCATTCAAAATAGGTAAAGCAATTAAATACCGTGAAGGATCTGATATTACAATCATCAGTACTGGGATAATGCTTGATGAATCACTAAAAGCGGCAGGTGAATTGGAAAAGCAAGGCGTAAGCGCCGAACTTTTACACATCCATACAATTAAACCTATTGATAAAGAAGCCATTATTGCATCTGCTGCGAAAACAAAACATGTCATCACAGTTGAAGAGCATTCAATTATAGGTGGATTAGGTAGTGCTGTTGCTGAAGTATTGTCGGAAAGCCAACCAGCTAAATTAAGAAGAATCGGTACAAATGACCGTTTTGGGGTTTCTGGAAAAATGGATGAATTACTTGATTTATTTGAATTAAGAGCACACCGTATTATTTCTACTGCAAATGAATTATTAGGGCATAGAGTAACTAGCTAATCACATTTTTAGATAATGAAAGGGGGAGGGTTTTTGTCAAACGCAACCCAATATCTAAGTTTAAAGGATACTTTAGACCTCTTCTCTAAATCGGATGACAGCCTTCGTGCTGAAATCAAAGCACATTTAAATCAAACAAAACATAAGTTTATCGTTTTAGATGATGATCCAACCGGTGTCCAAACGGTACATGATATTTTTGTCATCACGGACTGGGGAAAAGACTGGATTAAAAAAGGATTATCTGATGAGAGAAGTGTACTTTATATTTTAACAAACACAAGAAGTTATAATGCAGAAAAGACGGAAAAGATCAATAGGGAGATTGTCCAAAACATTGTTGACGTTACTCAGGAAATGGGAATCAATTATTCAATTATCAGTAGAAGTGACTCAACATTAAGAGGGCATTATCCACTTGAAATTAATGTGCTCCAAGATGAATTATTAAAAACTGCTGATGTACAAATTTCAGGTCATTTAATCATTCCGGCTTTTTTTGAAGCACATCGTTACACCATAGATAATATTCATTATTTAGGTATGGAAGGCCAGCTTGTCCCAGTAAATGAAACAGAATTTGCGAATGATTCCGTTTTCGGTTTCAAAACCGCTAATTTGCCGAAATGGATTGAAGAAAAGACAAATGGAAGCGTAGCTTCAGAGTCAGCATTGATCATTTCACTGGAAGATATTCACAATGGCGGCATTGATAGAGTTTATGAGATTTTACAATCTGCTAACAATAATACTCCTATTATAGTAAATGCTATATCTTACTATGATTTAGACATCGTATCATTAGCTGTCCTTAAAGCAATTGATTCTGGCAAGCAATTCTTGTTTAGAACTGCAGCATCCATTGTAAAATCGATTGCGGGAATTCAGGATCGTCCATATTTATCAGCTAATGAGATTGTTTCAAATGATGAAAGCCAAAACAATGGTGGATTTATTATAGTAGGTTCTCACACGAATAAAACTACGGAACAAATTAAGGAACTAATGAATAAATACCCGATTGAACAAATCGAAATGAATGTTGTGAAAGTTCTAAATAAAGAAACAAGAATTGAAGAGCTAACACGAGTATGTCAATTAGTAGATCAAAATATTTCTTCTAATCGCGATACGCTTGTATATACGAGTAGAGATTTAATTAGTGCGAAAGATAAGGAAGAAAACTTGAAGATTAGTCAAACTGTTTCAAGTTGTTTAGTTAAAGTTATTCGCTCACTAAAAGTAAAGCCGAAATTCATCATGGCAAAAGGCGGTATAACTTCGAGTGATGTGGCAACTGACGGCTTAGATATTAAATATGCAAAAATTTTAGGGCAAGCGATCGCCGGTGTTCCAGTATGGTTAACCGGAAGTGAAGCTAAGTTCAAAGATACACCTTATATCGTATTTCCAGGCAACGTTGGGGATAAAGATTCAATTGCTCAAATCTTTGAAAATATAAAAAAGGATCAAAAGGGAGAGATATAAATGGCTAAACAAAAAATGACAGCTGCTGAGTTAATTGCCTTGTATTTAGAAAAAAGAGGGGTGAAACATGTTTACGGTGTACCGGGAGCTGCAATTTTACCATTCTATGATGCAATTAAAGAATTAACTAAAATTGAATCATATATAGTTCGTCACGAGCAAACGGGGGCTTTCATGGCTGATGGTTATTCAAGAGCAACTGGTGAAGTGGGCGTATGTGCTGCCACTTCAGGTCCTGGCGGAACTAACTTCTTAACCGGCCTTTACGGTGCATGGATGGATTCCATTCCAATGATAGCCATTACCGGTCAACAAAAAAATAGTTTAATTGGAACCATGCAATTCCAAGAAGCGCCTATCGTTGAAATGGCAAAGCCTGTAACGAAAGCTGCGTACCGTTTAACTGACGGTTCGAAAGCTGCTGAATTTATCCATGAAGCATGGGTAACAGCTACTACTGGCAGAAAAGGTCCAGTTCTTCTTGATTTACCAGTTGATCAACAAAAAGTTGAAATAGAAGTCGACTTAGATGTGCTTATCGGTTCTACTCCAGTCGATAACTTACCACAAGCTTCTGACGCTGATATAGAGAAAACATTGGAATTATTAAAAGATGCCAAAAGACCGGTCTTACTTTCTGGTGGAGGGGTCAACATTGCAAACGCTACCAATGAATTGAAAGCGTTAGCTGAAGAACTGCAAATCCCTGTAGTAACTTCTGGCATGGGGATGGATACTTTCCCTAACGATCACCCTTTATTCGCTGGACGTATGGGAACGATGCTTGATACTCCATTCGGTAACAAAACAATTGTTGAAGCTGACTTAGTCATCAACCTTGCCGGACGTTTCGCTGATCGTTCAACTGGTAATGTGTCGGTATTCACACAAAACGGTAAGAAAATCATCCATGTAAATCTTGATAATAAGGAAATTGGTAAAGTTGTACCAACGATTTTAGGTATCGTTTCTGATGTTAAAACATTCATGGTTAAACTTGCAGAAGCCCATAAAGCACTTGGTGCTCATGTAGCTGCAACTGCCGAAGTAGGTACTAGAGTTAACTTAACTGAAGAGCGTAAGAAATGGGCACGTAAAACGGATTACACAACACTTCCAATCAGACAAGAGCGTGCATTGCGAGAGCTTCGTGAATTCTTAGATCGCGATGCCTTCGTATCACATGACTGCGGTATCAGCCAAATCTGGTCCTCTCAATTATTTGAAACGTATGTACCAAGAACATACTTATTAACTGGTGGTGCGGGGACAATGGGTTGGGGCCTTGGTGCAGCAATGGCAGCGAAACTTGCATTTCCTGAAAGACAAAGTGTAAACATCCTTGGTGATGGAAGCTTAGGGATGTCATTACAAGATATTGCTACAGCTGCAAAGCATGATATTCCGGTCATTATTTTCTGTATGAATAACTCATTAATGGGATTAATTCGTCAACAACAAAACTGGTTCTATAATGAACGTCAAATTTCTACGGACTTAATTTACAAAAATGAATTATGTGATAATGAAGAGCGAGGAATCGACTTTGTTAAAACGGCTGAAGGTATGGGTGTTCGTGGTGAGCTTGTTACACATTATGATGATATCAAACCAGCTCTGCAACGTGCAGTAGACTCAGGTAAACCATATTTAATCGAAGTTATAGTTGATCCAGATCCTAAGAACGCATGTGAATTCTCTAATAACGGTGCACTTAACGGCTTCAAATACTCTGAAAAAATTGATTATTCTAAATAATCATCACTCTTGATGGAAGTGATTTTTTGAAGCAATGGGATATAACCTATTGCTTCAAAAGACATATTGACTGTACTTAAATAATGGGTTTATTAAAGGAGGGAAGCCGAAAAATCGGCGAAACTATGTCAGCAAATCTTCATAATTCTATGAAAGTCGGAATTGTTCACTTTATGGCTTATCCGGAAACAATGGGTGGAGATGGCCCAGCTGTTGAAACAATTAAGAAAATTGTACAAGATGATTTTTTCTCTGGAATTGAAATTACTTCTATTAATAATCCTGAAGAACGTAAAGAGGCTGCTCAAATTTTACAATCCGGTGGAATGAATGTAGGATTTGGTGCACAACCGATTCTATTAAGAAACAAAGGAAACCTTAATTCTTTTGATGAAGCTGAGCGTAGGAGGGCTATCGATTTAGTAAAAGGCGGAATTGACCAGGCTTACGAAGTAAATGCTGCTAAACTTGGTTTCTTAAGTGGGGCTAAACCAGATACTCAACAAGATGTTGCCTTACAATTACTAACGAATTCTATCAAAGAATTATGCGATTATGCAAAATCTAAAGGTGATTTAGTACTCTCACTTGAAACATTTGATGATGAAACTGATAAGAAATGTCTAATCGGTTCGAATAAACTTGCTGTTGAAGTTGCAAAAGAAGTTCGTAAGGTAGATCCCACTTTCGGTTTAATGCTTGATTTAAGTCATTTACCAATGCAACGTGAAACGTCTCATGATGCATTAACGGTAGCTCGTGATTATATTAACCATGCCCATATCGGAAATTGCTATATTAAAGATACTTCTGATCCTGCTTACGGCGATCAGCATCCGCGTTTCGGATATCCAGGAAGTGAAGTTGATGTTCCTGAATTAGCGGAGTATTTACGATCTCTATTAGATATTGGTTACATCGGTGAAGGTATAAAGAATATAGTCGCTTTTGAAGTAAAACCTGTCGGTACAGAATCATCTGATATTGTAATTGCACAGTCAAAACGTACTCTCGTTGATGCATGGTCATTATTACATTCGAAAAAAGGGCGTTTAGTTAGTTAGCCTATATATATGTACGATATGTATTAAACGGTGACAAGTGCTTTTGCTTGTCACCGTTTAATCTAACTTTTAATTAGCTTATCATGCAGAATTCCTATTGAGCAACGACTAAATAAGGTGTTAATATGACATTGCATTAAATAACTGGATTTAAATAACAAAAATTTTTCTTAGAGATTAAATTGGCAGGGAAGTGATCGATTGGTTAAACTTCAGAAGGATGTTGATGCTATAAGAATCAACACTAGAACCGAAGAACTTGCAGCTTGTTCATCCACATCTGTTGGTGTCACTAGACTACCTTTCACAGTGGAAAGTTTAAAAGCAGAAAGTCTAGTTGAAGAGTGGATGAAAGCAGCTGGGATGACGGTAAGAAAAGATGCTCTTAATAATATAATCGGACGTTATGAAGGGAAAAATCCTGCAGCTCCAGTTTTAATGATTGGTTCACATTTAGATAGCGTGATTGAAGCAGGTAAATATGATGGTATTTTAGGAGTTATAACTGGAATAGAAGTTGTTCAAACTCTTAAGGATAATGGCATTATATTATACAATCCAATCGAAGTGGTAGGTTTTTGTGATGAGGAAGGAGTAAGGTTTCACTCAACGTTCCTTGGTAGTAAAGCAATTGCAGGAACTTTTACTGCTGAAGATTTAGAAAGAGCAGATGAACAAGGAATAACAATTGCTGAAGCGTTAAAAGGAATTGGTATTGCTGACCCATATGCTTATAAAAACGCTAGTCGTACTCCAGAAGAACTTCTCGCTTATTTGGAACTTCATATCGAACAGGGGCCTGTGCTTGAGAAGGAGAATGAACCTGTCGGCATAGTTCGTGGGATTGCTGGTGCTACAAGATTCTATTTTGAAATTATCGGGAAACCTGGACATGCAGGAACAGTTCCTGTTGCCCTTAGACAAGATGCGCTTTTAGGAGCTAGTGATCTCATTTCCTACATTGAGAACATCGCTATCCAAAATGAACCATTAGTGGCGACCATCGGTAAACTTACTGTAAGCCCGGGTGCTAGTAATGTAATACCTGGCCTTGTAACAGGAACGCTGGATATCCGTGATTTAAATGTGGATCGTAAGAAAAAAGCCATTGATGCCATATTAACTGAAAGTGAAAGAGTAGCAAAAGCTAGAGGACTCCAAATTCATTTTGAACAGGTCATGGAAGCCGATCCTGTATACTGTGATGAACAATTGATTAAAGTAATCGAGGAGTCCATTAGCGAACTGGAAGGCAGTGCCATCAGTCTTGTAAGCGGTGCTGGTCACGATGCAATGGCTATGGCGGATGTAACGAATGTTGCAATGATTTTCGTTCGTTGTAAAGATGGTCTTAGTCATCACCCTGATGAATTCGTGACTGTAGAGGATATGGGTGCAGGAGCTAGAGTCCTTTACTCTACAGTGATTAAGATAGCCACAAAATAATATTGAGGAACTTATAAGTTTTGGCTATCAACTAAAAGAGAACTTACAAAAAAAACTCGTGATCCGACTGTATCGGATCACGAGTTTTTTCAAAATGAATACATTTCAATTTTAGGACAGAGAGCCTTCATTCGATGAAATAGTCATGCGTATCGACAATGATCCAATGTAATAAAAGGAGTTCTGTATGTTCATAAAAAAGCCACTGAAATTCCTGGATTCCTCCATAATCCAAGACACTTCCAGAAAATAAAGTCTAGATTTACTCTTTATATTGATCTCTGTCTGCGTGGGCAGTTTACCTTCAGTCAATATCTACTTTAGTAGTAATTACAATATCTTATTAATCACTATTACCCCTGAAAATTGAACTCATGAGTAAAGCTATACGTAAATGAAGTGAGTTTTTTGAATCATGAACGGAATAATTCAACATGTCCTCACATTTGGCAATTCGGTATTTAACGGTATTACGGTGAACAAACAGTTTCCTGGATGTAATAGCAAGTTCACAATTATTATCCAAATATACCAATAAGGTATTAACTAAGTCTTTTTCATCTTTATTTTTCGGGTAGGATAGAGAACGTAAAGTATTTTCATAAAATTTTTTTAAATCTTTTTCGGGAATTAACCGAATCAGTTCGATTAATTGCTTGGTTTCGTAAAAGTTGATAAATTTATTTTGAAACAGTTCAGCCCCATTTGTCCATGCTTCCACTGCCTCTTCATATGTAAGGTGGATATAGGTAAGGTCATTAGAAAAGTTACCAACTCCAAACGACAACGAAATTTTTAGATTTGAATAAGCCTCATTCTGAAATTCCTTCAGCCTTTCTTCTATTATGCTTTTAATCGAATCATTAATATTCAGAGGAGCTTGCATCAAAATAACAAAATATCCATCTTTCATAAAAACGATGTTGTTAGTATCTATTTTTAAAAATGATTTATGTAAAAATTTATATAAATAGTCGTATAATCTATTCATTATGTCTGCACTTTTTTGTAAAGCGTTTTGTTTATCATCATCAATCTTACATACAATGCATACGTATTTCATATTGTCGATTAAGCCATGCTGTTTTCCCCTATGAATAATTTCTTGTTTGTTAGAAATCTTTCCATCAACAAGGGAAGCAAAAAAGTTATTTTCTAACAAACGGCTGTTTTCTCTAATAGCCTCGTTTTTAAGCAGCGTGAATGAAATGACTGTTGATGCTTGTTCTATAGCTAATTGTGATGATGGGTATGAAAGCTTCTCAGGGTCAAGAATTAATAGAAAATAGGGATAGGGACGCATTGTTTTCACCCGAAACATTTTTATAGAAATATCCGTATTTTGGATGTCGATTGTGAGCTGGTTTTTCTCTAGGTATGTTTCTATATCACGTTTAATGTGTTCTTGAACATTTTTCATAACGATTTTCATATTTCCTGTACGAAAATGATGAGAAAAGGATGTCACATCACCAATAGGATCAAGTAGGAGAACAGGACATTTTAATAGGGAGCCAAGATTTTCAATTAAAGAATTCAGACTGTAGCCTTTTATCATCATATTGGTAAATTCCTTGTGAATATGCATCGCATAGAATAACTCTTCAATTTGGTTATCCCATATAAAGCTTAATAATTGATGAGCAACCGCACCTAATGTTAATGTCTCTGGAATTTGAATGATTGGAAATTCTAATGAGTCAGCCAATTCGATTACATCCTGCGGGATCTTATCAATGAATCTTTTAAGTTTAATGGCAATCCCTGCACATGGAAGTTCATTAATTTGGGAAATGAGATTGCATAATGCATGGGGGTCGTTTTTAAAAGCGTATCCTGTTGTCAATAATAGGGAGTTCTTAGCTAAAAAATTGATGGCATCTGGTGTTTCTGAAATCTCAATTGATTCTACTTTCCTTTTAAGTCCGGCATGTCCAGCAATAATTTTGGCTTCTTGAAACACATCAACGATAAATAAATCTTCTACCTTTTTCATCATACACCTTCTAATTCTACATTTTGTCAGTTTTTATTACTAGAAAGGGAAGCAAACGAATCTTGTTAAATTTGGACAAAAATTTAAATGGAAATTGTTTACATCGCATAATGATTTTGTGAATGAATCCGCTTATAATCAATTGTATAGAGGATTGAAGGTTAATGAAACTGTTTTCAAGATTTTTTTTTACATTCCATAAATCCCAAGTTTTTTATTATATTTAGAAACTATATTTATATTTTGAGCGCATACAATTCGCCAGTTTTTGCCTGCTCTCAAGCTATTATTTGCTCTATCATTTTTCTCAGGTACGATGCTCGCATTCGTTCATCTATATTGTTTTTGTTTAAAAAGTGCAACAGAAACGAGAGGATGTGGTTAAAGGGGCTTAATTGATGGAAAAGTGAAATGGTCAGTAAAAGAGTCTGAATATTTAAAAATCACTTTTGCCTTGGCGAGGAAATGCCGTACAAAACAAGATAACAGCCAAGGCTGCGCATCTCGCTTCCTGTTCATAAAGGTGGATGCGATTCTTTCCAAAATTGCTTGATAGAAAGTGGAATCTACTAAATCTCAAAACGATGTTCAGAATGTAATAGGTGTATTTCATTCCAAATATTTACGTTCCAACAGCCCAAAGCAAGATGTTCGTTTCTTCATTATGCAACTGTAAAAGAGGATTGGCCTTGTAGTTTTTATAAAATTTGATTTCCCATAGAAAGGAATGAACCTATGGCTACATATGATTTACTCATTAGAAATGGAAATCTTGTAATGTTTGATTCGATTGTTCAAGGAGATATTGCAATTAAGGAAGGGAAAATTAAAGAAGTGACTATCGGAAAAAATATTGATGCTATAGCAACAAGAGAAATTAATGCTGAGGGGCAGCACATCCTCCCAGGATTAATTGATTCTCATGTTCATTTCAACGAGCCAGGCAGAACTGAGTGGGAAGGTGTTCAAACTGGCAGCAGAAGTTTAGCGGCAGGTGGGGTGACAACCTATTTTGATATGCCATTGAACAGTACACCGCCAACAATCAATAAAGAATATTTGGCATTAAAGAGAGCTTGCTCAGAAGAAAAGTCGGTGGTCAATTGCCGCTTTTGGGGTGGACTTATACCAGAAAATATCGAGAATATTAAGGAACTTGATGAAAATGGAGTAATTGGATTTAAAGCTTTTATGTCACCGAGCGGAATTGTCGATTTCAATCATGTCGATGATATTACGATTTTTAAAGGGATGAGAGAAATAGCCTCTGTAGGTTCACTTTTAGCCGTTCATGCTGAAAGTACAGTCATTTGTGATCAGCTTGCACAAGAAAAACAAAGACAAAATAAGACGACTGCAAAAGACTTCGTCGAATCAAGACCGATAATTTCCGAAATTGAAGCGGTAAGAAGAATAATTTCATATGCAGAAGCTACAGGGTGTAAGCTGCATATTGTTCATGCGAGCAGCCGCAAAGTAGTGGAAGTCATCAATCAGGCAAAGCAAAGAGGCCTGGATATTACGGTAGAAACATGCCCTCATTATTTATCTTTGACATTAAAAGACTTAGAGGAAAAAGGAGGTTTGGCAAAATGCTGCCCTCCACTGCGTGATGATGAAGAAGTGGAACAATTATGGGAAGCTGTAGCAAACGGTGAAATTGACGTAATAGCATCCGACCATTCACCAGCACCTGCCTCTATGAAAGAAGTAATAAATGATGACTTTTTCAGTGCCTGGGGTGGGATTTCCGGTGCCCAATCTACGCTCAATATTATGTTGACAGAGGGGCATTTCAACCGTAATCTTCCTCTGGGGAAAATTGTTGAATTAACATCAACGAATCCAGCTAAGTTATTTGGCCTTTATCCCCATAAAGGGATAATAGCCGTTGATAGCGACGCTGATCTGGCGATAGTTAATCTGAACAAAAGCTTCGAGCTGAAAAAGGAAGATTTGTTCTACCGCCATCAACAGTCGCCTTATGTTGGCAGGACATTTAAAGGGCAAGTAACAACAACGATCGTCAATGGGGCTATTGTTTTTGAAAATGGCAGCATTACCACTGTGGAAAAAATTAAAATCTAGGATTGTTAAGCTATAAAGGACTGGGGAAAATCTTATTGCACAATCTTAAAAGCAAAGGCTCTTTTCGTAAAGGTTGTTGTTTTTAAAACGAAACTATTTAAGGTTGATTGGAGCGGAAGTGCG